>NZ_VNXE01000020.1:0-214896 GCF_009820115.1 Escherichia sp. HH41S | reverse complement strand
GGTCGTTAGCTCAGTTGGTAGAGCAGTTGACTTTTAATCAATTGGTCGCAGGTTCGAATCCTGCACGACCCACCAATGTAAAAAAGCGCCCTAAAGGCGCTTTTTTGCTATCTGCGATATTTTCTTTCATGCTATCAAAGCATTAACTAATCTCTCCAGCGCTGGTGTTGCCTGTTGCTGTTCATAAACAATATACAAGTCTGCTGGAATACGTTCCTCGAGTGGACGAAATACCACCCCCGGCCAGCTCATTTGGGCATAGCTATCTGCCATTAATGTTACACCCAGCCCCATACTGATCATCGCCAGTACGGTTTGCGGCTCTACGGCCTCGCGGACGATCATCGGTGAAAACCCCGCCTGCTGACAGACACGCTGTAAAAACGCCCAGTCGGAATGGACCGATGGCAGCGTCACAAAGTATTCATTGCGTAATGCCATTAACGGGATAGCGTTTTCGCAAGCCAGATAATGATCTTCCGGTATTGCCACCAGAAACGATGATTCGTGTAATCGCAGGCTGGTAAATCCTACTGTTGGTTCAATCGCCATCCGCCAGATACCAGCGTCCAGTTCCCGCCGCTCAAGCAACGCCATTTGCATCCCTGGGGATTTTTCACGAAATGAGACATGAACATTAGGGCACTCTTTCAAAAACCGCCGCATTGCCGGACGCATTCGCCCCCACATCGCGGTTCCCACCACGCCCAGCTCAATACGCCCTGCTTCACCACGACCAATCTGTTCTACTCGAGCCAGCGCCTGGCTGGCGTTAGCCAGCAATCGACGTGACTCTTCCAATAAAATTTTTCCTGCATGAGTGAGCGCCACACTGCGCGAATGCCGAACGAACAGCAAAGTGCCCAACTGTTGTTCCAGATCTTTGATATGAATACTTAATGGCGGTTGCGACATATTCAGCCGCGCAGCGGCCCGCCCAAAGTGAAGTTCTTCTGCGACCGCAAGAAAATAGCGCAATAACTTGAGATCAATACGATGTGTACTTTCCATAATTATTGCGCTCCATACGGTATGGGTAAGGCTGCAAACTTAGCACATTGCAATCAAGGAAAACCCTGTTTACATCAGTGAGCCAATGATTTCTGTGCCATTTTTTCAGGTTCATGTTTATAACGGAAGAACAGGGCAAAAATCACCGCCAAGGCCAGTGCATACGCAGCAAATACCAGCCAGATGGTTTGCCAGTCTTTAACACCATCAACCGTGAAATAGTCAACCGCCATGCCACTCAGAAGAGAACCAACCCACGCCCCAACGCCATTGACCATGGTCATAAATAATCCCTGGGCGCTGGCGCGGATCCTGGAGTCCACTTCTTGCTCGACAAACACTGAACCGGAAATATTGAAAAAGTCGAACGCGCAGCCATACACAATCATCGACAGCAGCAATAATACAAAGCCACCTGGTGACGGATCTCCAAAAGCAAAGAATCCAAAACGTAATGTCCACGCTACCATACTCATCAACATGACGGTTTTGATGCCAAAACGCTTCAGAAAGAAAGGAATAGTCAGAATGAAGCCGACTTCCGCCATTTGTGATACCGAGAGCAGAATGGAAGGATATTTCACCACGAAGCTATCAGCAAACTCAGGGTTGCGGGCAAAATCATGCAGAAAAGGATTACCAAAAACGTTAGTAATTTGCAGGACCGCCCCTAATAACATGGCAAATAAAAAGAAAATCGCCATACGTGGATTTTTAAATAACACAAACGCATCCAGACCTAATTTACTGGAAAGCGTCGTACTGGCCTTATGTTCCGCCACTGGAATTTTCGGTAACGTTAACGCATAGACCGCTAGCACTAGAGATGCTCCGGAGGCGATATACAACTGCACACTGCTTAACTCCAGATGCAATAAACTCACCAGCCACATTGCGACAATAAATCCCACGGTACCATAAACACGGATTGGCGGAAAACTGGTGACCGGATCTAATCCGGCCTGCGCCAAACACGAATAGGAAACACTGTTGGATAACGCAATCGTGGGCATGAAAGCCATCGCGTTAAGCAACATCACCCAGAACATCATATTCGGTTCAGTTACAGAGGCGGCATAAAAAAGCACCCCGGCACAAATTAAGTGACACAGCATATAGGTACGTTCAGCCCGTAACCATTTATCGGCAATAATGCCCATAACGGCTGGCATAATAATGGCCGCAATACCTTTAGAACTGTATGCCATACCGACATCAGCCCCGGTAAAATGTAAGGTGTTTATCATGTAAGAGCCGAGGGTAACTAACCAACTCCCCCAGATAAAGTATTGTAAGAAAGACATTACCTTTAAACGCGTTGCGATATTCATTTTTTATTTCCTTATCGCAGTGAGATGGCCCCATCCGCGAGGCCATTTTTATTGTTTTCAGGCGATTTTGCGTAAGAATCCGCAAATCAGATTAATAAAGTTTTGCCGTGATAACTCCGCTGCAGCCAGGGTTTGGGCATGCGACAATTTCACATCACTTAAGCCTTCTGCCATATTGGTTATTGCGGACACGGCAACGACTTTCATTTCGCAATGACGTGCGCTAATCACTTCAGGCACTACAGACATACCCACAACATCGCCACCAATCAGCTGCATCATGCGAATTTCTGCCGCCGTTTCGAAGTTCGGCCCCGGATAAGAAACAAAAACCCCTTCTGTCAGCGGAAAACCTCCTTCCTGCGCGACGGTTTGTAAAACGGCGCGGTAATCAGCATCGTAAGCATTCGCTAATGAAAAAAAGCGTTCGCCAAAACGCTCATCATTAAGGCCTGTCATCGGTGTGCCTGGCATCGTATTAATGTGATCTTTCAGCGCAACCAGACTACCCGCACCGACTTCTGGACGAAGCGAACCTGCAGCGTTGGTGCAGAACAACAATTCACAGCCCAACAACTTGAACGTGCGAATAGCATCAGTCATGACTGTCATTCCCCGGCCCTCATAAAAATGACCGCGACCTTTCATGCAGGCTACAGGCACACCAGAGAGCACTCCGAGGACCAACTCTCCTGCATGGCCATGTACGGTGCTCACCGGAAACCCCGGCAAATCGCTATAAGAAATGGCAACAGCATCTTCTATTTGTTCAGCTAACGCTCCCAGCCCCGATCCCAAAATAAACACCACGCGTGGGGTAAAATCTGGTTTATGTCGACGAATGATATCTGCGCAATACCACGGGTTTTGTGAAAAATGAGGTTGGGTCATGGAAAGTCCTTATAATATGCATTATTCGTAAGATATGAGTCGCATCTTTTTATAACGAGAAAAAGTCGCGAGTGACCAATACATTTTCCTGTGATATTCAATATGATTTTGAAATCGATCATATCGTTCCCCAGCAGAGAAATATAACGGCCGTATAATTTTCTTTGGAGGTTAACCAAAAGCTGATTATCAGGCAATCACTCACCTGATAATCAGTAAAATTAACTATTATTTTTCTGTGTTACCAATCAATGTTTCAAGCTCCGCAAATGAATGCGCCACCGTTGACGACCAGGTAATCATTAAATTCAAATAATCTGTCGCGAGCGCAGATTGATACTTTTGTTGCTTGCTACAATAAACTATCGATTGCTGTCCTAATGCATAGGCAATACCATTCATAATACCGGTGTCGACATTCGGCTCGAAGGTATCGGAATAAAAGATGGCCTGTCTGGATTTTCTTAAGTTATCAATATCAGTCGCAATATCATTCATATTGTCGCCAACGATGAAAGTCTTACCTGCACTAATGATCGCATCTTTGATTTTCTCCAGTAAGCCCCGAGAGGGTTCGGTATACATAAAGTTAGGATCAAGATAATAGTCATACTCAATCGGCAATGGCGTAATCGGTACAGCGGGAGTAATCGTCGTGCCGAAGTCGGCGATTAAATTTTGTTGAAGAATTTGCAACGCACGCTTGATGATATCGTTGGTTTGTTCACGATAGTTGCTGATGCTAGCATCGGAATCTGACACCGAAACCACTTTTGCCACATAATTCATCAGCTTACTTATAGGGTAAAACTCTGAAGAATTCCCCGCTGCCCATATAAGAAAGTCTGTCGTTACCAAGTGAACAGGCATCCCTAAAGCCCATGCATAGCCTACTTCCCATGCACAACCGGAATCATAGGTTCCACCATCGAAATAACCGATAACCCCAACACTATTGTCCATATTCGCGACATCATTAACAAAAATCTCTTCTTCACTGGAGGCACCGGCATCATCACGATATGGAAGAAAAGTATGGATCAGGGGCGGCAACAGCCCCTCGTCAATCCATTGATCAATGATATCATTTAAATTCAAAGCATCTAATCGCCAGGGTGCACAATAAACCCGACACTGGTTATACAATTGATTTGCCATAATATCCTCCTTTGCTAATCCTATAAAACATTATTAATTTTGATAAATTCCGTATCAGGCGAAATGACCGGATGTTGTCGGGTTACTGTTGTGTTTATATTTAAACAACACCATAAATGCGAGAGCCAGAACCAGTGAATATCCGGCAAATACCAGCCAAATGGTTGACCACTGTGGATTGCCATCCGTTGTTAAATAATCGACGACTTTACCACTGATAAAACCGCCCAGAATACAACCAAAACCATTGGCCATCATCAGGAAAACGCCCTGAGCGCTGTTACGAATCGATGGATCAACTTCTTGTTCAACAAATACCGAGCCAGATATATTGAAGAAGTCAAAAGCACAGCCATAAACAATCATCGAAAGAATTAACAGAATGGTACCGCCGAATGAAGGATCGCCATAAGCGAATAAACCAAAACGCAGCGTCCAGGCCACCATGCTCATCAGCATGACATTTTTGATACCGTATTTTTTCAGGAAAAAGGGAATGGCAAGAATGAAGCAGACTTCGGATATCTGAGAAATTGATAACAAAATAGAAGCATGAGTTACAACAACGCTATTGGCAAACTCTGGAACACTCTCAAAACTGTGGAGAAATGTATTACCAAACATCCCGGTAATTTGTAGTTCTGCCCCAAGCAGCATGGCAAAGATAAAGAAAATCGCCATTTTGCTGTTCTTAAACAGTGCAAATGCACGCAGTCCGAGCACGTCTATCATTCCTTGCGCCTGGTTAGATTTCGCCACTGGTACAGTCGGTAATGTCAACGTGAACAGGCTCAAGCCTAACGAAGCTGCCGCGCCGATATACAATTGCATATGACTTAATTCAAAACCTGCCAAACTCACCGCCCACATCGCGACAATAAATCCAATCGTGCCCCAAATACGGATTGGTGGAAATTCTGTCACAATATCCATCCCCGCAGTTTGTATGCGGTAATAGGAAATTGTATTACTCAAACCGAGCGTTGGCATATACACGAGAGAGTTAAGTAAAATGACAATGAACATTGCCGAAGGCGTGGTAACCGATGCAGCGACAAATAATGTTATCGCGCCAAATAAATGACAAGCGGCATATATCCATTTAGCACTAATCCATTTATCGGCCACGATACCAAATAACGTTGATGTTATTAATGCTGCAATACCCAAGGTACTATAGACTGCACCAATATCCTCGCCTTTAAAACGCAGCGTGATAAACATATAGGAACCGAATGTATTGAGCCAACTTCCCCACAAAAAGAATTGCAGAAATGAAAGTACTTTTAATTGTAGTTTTAGATTCACCATCTTCTCCTTCGACTTTGAGCCCCCTTTAAATAACCGGAAATTCATCACATTTACCAATACTTTTTACCACGGATATCAATTGCAATTTGATATCAATCCTGAACACATTCAGATCGACACCCTATCATTACGTGATAATTATGTATTGGTTAGAGATGTCATAAATCTAATAAAATAGACATGCCAAATAATTACAGCATAAATATGTAAGCATATCACATTCATTAAATTTATTACTTAAGTGGAACATACTATGAAAAAACAGCTTCTTGCATTAAGCCTTGGTCTGGTTCCCATGGCTTTTCCGCAAATGTCTTATGCCGAGTTTAAAGGGGGCTTTGCTGACATTGGTCTGCATTATCTTGACTGGACATCCCGCACGACAGAGAAAACCAGTAATAAGTCCCATAAAGATGATTTTGGCTATCTGGAATTAGAAGGTGGTGCTAACTTTAGTTGGGGAGAAATGTACGGGTTCTTCGATTGGGAGAACTTCTATAATGGCCGACATTCAAAATCTGGCAGTGAACAACGTTATACTTTTAAAAGTACCAACCGCATTTATCTTGTTGATACAGGACTGAATCTTTATCTTCACGCTTACGGGACTTACGGTTCACCTGAACGTGTTAACTTCTATGATGATACATTCCTTTACGGGCTTGGATACAATTTTACGGGAAATGGTTACTGGTTTAAGCCATTCTTCGCGAAACGTTACACCGATCAAACCTATTATACCGGTGACAATGGCTATGTTTTGGGCTGGGTTGCCGGATACAGTTTCACGCTTGGTAGCGAAAAATTCAGCCTGACTAACTGGAATGAATACGAATTTGACCGCGACGCTACATATGCAGCAGGTAATGGCGGAAAAGAAGGTATAAACGGAGCAGTAGCGTTTTGGTGGAATGCGACACCGCATTTTACGGCAGGGATTCAATATCGCTACGCAGATAATAAACTGGGTGAAGCCTTCCTCCAGGATGGCATTATTTATTCAATAAAATATCAGTTCTAAACCTGCGTTGATAACACTAAAACGGCTACGGTCGTCAGCAATAATATTACAGCGGTCATCAAGCGCACTCATTGACCGCCCTTATTTGATTCGTTCGGATTTGCTTGCCCAACTCAGCCCGCCAGTCGAAGCGAGCCCCCACTCACTCTCCATTATCGCGCACAAATTGTTAAGCAATTCAGTTTTATTTATCAATCAGAAGAACGCACAATGAAAGCATCGTTCATCTGGAGTCTTTATGAAACTTTTTCGTATCCTCGATCCTTTCACCTTAACCCTGATCACGGTGGTGTTGCTGGCCTCTTTCTTTCCGGCCAGGGGCGATTTCGTTCCCTTCTTTGAAAATCTGACTACCGCAGCTATTGCTCTGCTGTTCTTTATGCACGGCGCGAAGTTGTCGCGTGAGGCGATTATTGCTGGCGGTGGTCATTGGCGACTGCATTTATGGGTGATGTGTAGCACCTTCGTGCTGTTCCCAATTTTGGGCGTGCTGTTTGCCTGGTGGAAACCGGTAAATGTCGACCCGATGCTCTACTCCGGTTTTCTCTACTTGTGCATTCTTCCTGCTACCGTGCAGTCTGCAATCGCCTTCACGTCAATGGCGGGCGGTAACGTCGCGGCGGCGGTTTGTTCTGCGTCAGCATCCAGCCTGCTGGGGATTTTCCTTTCACCGTTGCTGGTTGGCCTGGTGATGAATGTTCACGGTGCAGGGGGCAGCCTTGAGCAGGTAGGTAAGATAATGCTGCAACTGCTGCTGCCATTTGTGTTGGGGCATCTTTCCCGGCCGTGGATTGGTGACTGGGTGTCGCGTAATAAAAAATGGATTGCGAAAACTGACCAGACGTCCATTCTGTTGGTGGTTTATACGGCATTCAGCGAAGCCGTCGTTAACGGTATCTGGCACAAAGTTGGCTGGGGATCATTGCTGTTTATCGTGGTGGTCAGTTGCGTTCTTCTGGCTATCGTGATTGTAGTTAACGTCTTTATGGCACGCCGACTAGGCTTCAATAAGGCAGATGAAATTACTATCGTCTTTTGTGGTTCGAAAAAGAGTCTGGCAAATGGCATCCCGATGGCAAACATTCTGTTCCCCACATCGGTGATCGGTATGATGGTGCTGCCTCTGATGATTTTCCATCAGATCCAATTGATGGTCTGTGCGGTGCTGGCGCGTCGATACAAACGCCAGACCGAACAGTTACAGGCGCAGCAGGAAAGCAGCGCCGATAAAGCTTAAAGTGGGCGTTTCAGGGGCTGGACCAGTTGCGTCAGCCCCTCGGTTTTAATCAGCAGCGTGATTTGCATTAGCTCACCGAGCTTCCCTGCCGGGAACTCATCTTTGCGGGCAAACCACAGAAGATACTCCTCCGGCAGGTCGATTAAGCGACGCCCTTTGTATTTGCCAAACGGCATTATCGTATTGGCTATTTCAATCAGCTGCTCTTTTTCCATCTCAGCTACCCAGCAAACGCAGCATTTCCGTTTCGTCGATGACTTCAATGCCCAGTTCCTGCGCCTTCGCCAGTTTAGATCCTGCAGCTTCACCCGCTATCACCAGATCGGTTTTCTTCGACACGCTGCCCGCGACTTTCGCGCCCAGTTCGACCAGTCGAGCTTTAGCGTCATCACGCGACATCTGGCTTAAGCTGCCCGTAAGCACCACGGTTTTACCAGCAAACGGGCTGTCAATCTCTTCCGCGTTAATCACCACCGGCGCAGGCCAGTGAACGCCTTCCGCCAACAGCTCGCTGATGACATTGCGGTTGCTTTCTTCGGCAAAGAAGTTGTGAACGTGGGAGGCAACGACAATGCCAACATCAGGCACCTTTTGCAGCTCTTCAATCGAAGCGGCTTCCAGCGCTTCCAGCGTGCCGAAATATGCCGCCAGACCTGCTGCGGTGGCCTCGCCGACTTCACGGATGCCAAGTGCATAGAGGAAGCGGGCAAAGGTGGTTTCTTTCGCTTTTTCCAGCGCGTTAACCACATTTTGTGCCGATTTCGGCCCCATGCGCTCCAGTCCGGTCAGTTTGCCTGCGGTGAGTTTGAACAGATCCGCCGGGGTATGGACATATTCTTTTTCAACCAGTTGATCGATGATTTTGTCGCCCATACCGTCAACGTCCATCGCACGGCGGGAAACAAAGTGTTTCAGCGACTCTTTACGCTGAGCACCGCAAATCAGGCCACCGGTACAGCGGGCAACCGCTTCACCTTCCACACGCTCGACGTCAGAACCACATACCGGACAATGCGTCGGGAATACAACCTCACGGGTATCTTCCGGGCGTTCAGAAAGCACGACGTTAACCACCTGCGGGATCACGTCGCCAGCGCGGCGAATCACCACTTTATCGCCAATGCGTAAACCAAGACGTTCGATTTCGTCAGCATTATGCAGTGTAGCGTTACTCACCAGCACACCAGCAACATGGACTGGTTCAAGACGCGCAACAGGCGTAATCGCGCCAGTACGCCCAACCTGAAACTCGACGTCACGCACAAAGGTCATCTGTTCCTGCGCCGGGAATTTAAACGCTACCGCCCAGCGCGGGGCTCGCGCGACAAAGCCAAGCTGCTCCTGCTGTGCCAGAGAGTTGACCTTAATTACCACGCCGTCGATATCAAAGCCCAGCGTCGGGCGGTCTTCTTCCACTTTGTGGTAGAACGCCAGCACTTCTTCCGCCGATTCACAAAGCGTTACTCGATCGCTGACCGGCAAACCCCACTTTTTAAATTGCAGTAAACGGCCAAGATGAGTATCCGGCAGCTCGCCACCTTCCAGAACACCGACGCCATAGCAGAAAAAAGTGAGCGGTCGCTTCGCTGTAATACGCGGATCAAGCTGACGCAGTGAACCTGCAGCCGCATTACGCGGGTTAGCAAACACTTTCCCGCCTGTGCGTCGCGCATCTTCGTTGATCTTTTCGAAGCCGGCCTGCGGCAGGAACACTTCACCACGAACTTCCAGACGCGCCGGGATATTCTCGCCGTGAAGCTTCAGCGGAATGGCGCGAATAGTACGCACGTTTGATGTAATGTCTTCGCCGGTAGTGCCATCGCCACGGGTCGCGGCACTGACTAAAACGCCATTTTCATACAGAATGCTGACGGCAAGACCATCCAGTTTCAGCTCACAGCACCAGGTCACTTTTTCGTTGCTTTTCAGACGGTCCTGTACGCGTTTGTTGAAAGCAAGAAAGCTTTCTTCATCAAAGACGTTATCCAGCGACAACATGGGCACTTCATGGCGGATCTGGCTGAAAGCCGCCAGCGGCGCTGCACCTACACGTTGGGTAGGCGAATCAGGCGTAATTAGTTCTGGATGTTTGGTTTCCAGCTCGCGCAGTTCACGCATCAGCCTGTCATATTCAGCGTCGGGAATTTCCGGCGCATCCATCACATGATAAAGATATTCATGATGGCGAAGCGTCGTTCGCAGTTCTGTCAGTTGTTGTTCGATTGATTCCATATCGCACCATCAATGCTAAAAACCCCCGACAAGCGGGGGTTCGAAGAGGAGTTAATTTGCCTTAAGTGTATCAGGCGTTGGCGTCTTTGACTTCGCGGATGATGTCCTGGTACTCGCGCAATTTCTGCGGAGTCATCATACGGCGCTGATCGTCAAGCACTACACCGCCCACTTCATCGGCAATATGCTGCGCAGATTGCAGCATCAGCTTAAAGTTCTGCAGCTCGTCACCGTAAGACGGTACCTGCATAAAGATAGTGACACCCGGAGTAGTGAAATCCTTCATTTCAGGATCGAAGGTGCCCGGTTTCACCATATTCGCCAGGCTGAATAACGCCGGGCCACTTCCATCCGGGCTAAGATGACGATGGTAAATATTCATATCGCCAAAAATGAAGCCCGCTTGTTGAATGCTGTTAAGAAGCAGTTCACCGTTTAGCTCGCTACCGTGATGCGCCGCGACGTTCATGATGATCACTGCTTCTTTGCGCTTCGGCTTATCCACAACTGGAGTCGGTTCCGCGACAGGCTCAGGCTGTGGTGCCGCTACGGGTTCTGCAGGCTGGAAAGCCTGTTGTGCCGGTTGCGGTGCTGAATGCACTGGCTGCGGCGCTGACGCGACCTGTGGCGAAACTGGCTGCTGCAACGGCTGTTCAGGCTGAGGCTGATAGGCAGGCTGCTGCACGGGTTGCTGCACCGGCTGCGTTGGACGCGGAGCATGTTGCGGCGGTACCTGCGCTTCAGGCGGCTGCTGGACCGGTTGACGCGGCTGCGCAGACGCATAAGGCGGTTGGTACTGGTGTTGCGGCGACGGACGAGCAGCCTCATGCTCCTGGGCGTTAGCCGGGGCATGATTCACGCGGTGAACACGAACCTCACCAACGCCCTCATCATCTTCGACATCCTCGTCATAAGAATCGTCGTCACGTTTTGACTTCATTCGTTTTAATGGCCGATCGCGGAACATAGAAGATCGTTCTTTACGGCTGGTCCAGAAACCATGTACCAGTAAAGCGATTATGGCGATCGCGCCAACAATGATTAATATCAGACGCAAATCCTGCATCATTATATTCTCTGTTGTTCTAACACCTTGCCACCACGGCAAACATTTACTCACTAAGAGTATTTGCCGATTACCTCAAGTGCAAGTGCACTATTAACTTTCACAGCACAAAGATAGATGAAATCGTGCTTTTTGCTGTTTTTTCGAACATATCCTAACTGTCCATTGCGCAATTACCCGGTAAAATACGCAGAATTTTCCTGGGATTGGTCAAAAGGAGCTCATCCTGATTATGGTTTCATCATTCACATCTGCCCCACGCAGCGGTTTTTACTATTTTGCGCAAGGCTGGAAGCTCGTCTCGCAACCTGGGATTCGGCGTTTCGTTATTTTACCGCTGCTGGTCAATATTTTGTTGATGGGGGGCGCATTCTGGTGGCTCTTTACGCAACTCGATGTCTGGATCCCGACTCTCATGAGTTATGTTCCGGACTGGTTACAATGGCTGAGCTATCTGTTGTGGCCCCTGGCTGTCATCTCTGTGCTGTTAGTGTTTGGCTATTTCTTCTCAACGATTGCTAACTGGATTGCTGCTCCGTTCAACGGTTTATTGGCTGAACAACTGGAAGCAAGACTGACTGGCGCTACACCGCCAGATACCGGAATTTTCGGTATCATGAAAGATGTGCCGCGAATCATGAAACGCGAATGGCAAAAATTTGCCTGGTATCTGCCGCGCGCAATTGTATTGCTAATTCTTTACTTCATCCCTGGCATTGGGCAAACCGTCGCACCGGTACTGTGGTTCCTGTTTAGCGCCTGGATGTTAGCCATCCAGTATTGCGATTACCCCTTCGATAACCACAAAGTGCCGTTTAAAGAGATGCGCACCGCCCTGCGCACACGCAAAATCACCAATATGCAGTTTGGTGCTTTAACCAGCCTGTTTACGATGATCCCGCTGCTTAATCTGTTCATTATGCCCGTTGCCGTTTGTGGCGCGACGGCGATGTGGGTCGATTGCTATCGCGATAAACACGCGATGTGGCGGTAACAATCTACCGGTTATTTTGTAAACCGTTTGTGTGAAACAGGGGTGGCTTATGCCACCCCTTATTCCATCTTGCATATCATTATTTCCCTTCTGCATATAGATATGCTAAATCCTTACTTCCGCATATTCTCTGAGCGGGTATGCTACCTGTTGTATCCCAATTTCATACAGTTAAGGACAGGCCATGAGTAAGATTTTTGAAGATAACTCGCTGACTATCGGTCACACACCGCTGGTTCGCCTGAATCGCATCGGTAACGGACGCATTCTGGCGAAGGTGGAATCTCGTAACCCCAGCTTCAGCGTTAAGTGCCGTATCGGTGCCAATATGATTTGGGATGCCGAAAAGCGCGGCGTGCTGAAACCAGGCGTTGAACTGGTTGAACCAACCAGCGGTAATACCGGGATTGCACTGGCCTATGTGGCTGCCGCTCGCGGTTACAAACTCACCCTGACCATGCCAGAAACCATGAGTATTGAACGCCGCAAGCTGCTGAAAGCGTTAGGTGCAAACCTGGTGCTGACCGAAGGTGCTAAAGGCATGAAAGGCGCAATCCAAAAAGCAGAAGAAATTGTCGCCAGCAATCCAGAGAAATACCTACTGCTGCAACAATTCAGCAATCCGGCAAACCCTGAAATTCACGAAAAAACCACCGGTCCGGAGATCTGGGAAGATACCGACGGTCAGGTTGATGTATTTATTGCTGGTGTTGGGACTGGCGGTACGCTGACCGGCGTCAGCCGCTACATTAAAGGCACCAAAGGCAAGACCGATCTCATCTCTGTCGCCGTGGAGCCAACCGATTCTCCGGTTATCGCCCAGGCGCTGGCAGGTGAAGAGATTAAACCTGGCCCGCATAAAATTCAGGGGATTGGCGCTGGTTTTATCCCGGCTAACCTTGATCTCAAGCTGGTCGATAAAGTCATTGGCATCACCAATGAAGAAGCTATTTCTACCGCGCGTCGTCTGATGGAAGAGGAAGGTATTCTTGCAGGTATCTCTTCTGGAGCGGCTGTTGCTGCAGCGTTGAAACTACAAGAAGATGAAAGCTTTACCAACAAGAATATTGTGGTTATTCTACCGTCATCGGGTGAGCGTTATTTAAGCACCGCATTGTTTGCCGATCTCTTCACTGAGAAAGAATTGCAACAGTAATGCCAGCTTGTTAAAAATGCGTAAAAAAGCACCTTTTCAGGTGCTTTTTTGTGGCCTGCTTCAAACTTTCGCCCCTCCTGGCATTGATTCAGCCTGTCGGAACTGGTATTTAACCAGACTAATTATTTTGATGCGCGAAATTAATCGTTACAGGAAAAGCCATAGCTGAATCGATTTTATGATTTGGTTCAATTCTTCCTTTAGCGGCATAATGTTTAATGACGTACGAAACGTCAGCGGTCAACACCCGCCAGCAAAGGACTGTATTGCGCTCTTCGTGCGTCGCGTCTGTTAAAAACTGGCGCTAACAATACAGGCTAAAGTCGAACCGCCAGGCTAGACTTTAGTTCCACAACACTAAACCTATAAGTTGGGGAAATACAATGTTCCAGCAAGAAGTTACCATTACCGCTCCGAACGGTCTGCACACCCGCCCTGCTGCCCAGTTTGTAAAAGAAGCTAAGGGCTTCACTTCTGAAATTACTGTGACTTCCAACGGCAAAAGCGCCAGCGCGAAAAGCCTGTTTAAACTGCAGACTCTGGGCCTGACTCAAGGTACCGTTGTGACTATCTCCGCAGAAGGCGAAGACGAACAGAAAGCGGTTGAACATCTGGTTAAACTGATGGCGGAACTCGAGTAATTTCCCGGGTTCTTTTAAAAATCAGTCACAAGTAAGGTAGGGTTATGATTTCAGGCATTTTAGCATCCCCGGGTATCGCTTTCGGTAAAGCTCTGCTTCTGAAAGAAGACGAAATTGTCATTGACCGGAAAAAAATTTCTGCCGACCAGGTTGATCAGGAAGTTGAACGTTTTCTGAGCGGTCGTGCCAAGGCATCAGCCCAGCTGGAAACGATCAAAACGAAAGCTGGTGAAACGTTCGGTGAAGAAAAAGAAGCCATCTTTGAAGGGCATATTATGCTGCTCGAAGATGAGGAGCTGGAGCAGGAAATCATAGCCCTGATTAAAGATAAGCACATGACAGCTGACGCAGCTGCTCATGAAGTTATCGAAGGTCAGGCTTCTGCCCTGGAAGAGCTGGATGATGAATACCTGAAAGAGCGTGCGGCTGACGTACGTGATATCGGTAAGCGCCTGCTGCGCAACATCCTGGGCCTGAAGATTATCGACCTGAGCGCCATTCAGGATGAAGTCATTCTGGTTGCCGCTGACCTGACGCCGTCCGAAACCGCACAGCTGAACCTGAAGAAGGTGCTGGGTTTCATCACCGACGCGGGTGGCCGTACTTCCCACACCTCTATCATGGCGCGTTCTCTGGAACTGCCTGCTATCGTGGGTACCGGTAGCGTCACCTCTCAGGTGAAAAATGACGACTATCTGATTCTGGATGCCGTAAATAATCAGGTTTACGTCAATCCAACCAACGAAGTTATTGATAAAATGCGCGCTGTTCAGGAGCAAGTGGCTTCTGAAAAAGCAGAGCTTGCTAAACTGAAAGATCTGCCAGCTATTACGCTGGACGGTCACCAGGTAGAAGTGTGCGCTAACATCGGTACGGTTCGTGACGTTGAAGGTGCTGAGCGTAACGGCGCTGAAGGCGTTGGTCTGTATCGTACTGAGTTCCTGTTCATGGACCGCGACGCGCTGCCCACTGAAGAAGAACAGTTTGCTGCTTACAAAGCAGTAGCTGAAGCGTGTGGCTCACAAGCGGTTATCGTTCGTACCATGGACATCGGCGGCGACAAAGAGCTGCCATACATGAACTTCCCGAAAGAAGAGAACCCGTTCCTCGGCTGGCGCGCTATCCGTATCGCGATGGATCGTAAAGAAATCCTGCGCGATCAGCTCCGCGCTATCCTGCGTGCCTCTGCTTTCGGTAAATTGCGCATCATGTTCCCGATGATCATCTCTGTTGAAGAAGTGCGTGCACTGCGCAAAGAGATCGAAATCTACAAACAGGAACTGCGCGACGAAGGTAAAGCGTTTGACGAGTCAATTGAAATTGGCGTAATGGTGGAAACACCGGCTGCCGCAACAATTGCACGTCATTTAGCCAAAGAAGTTGATTTCTTTAGTATCGGCACCAATGATTTAACGCAGTACACTCTGGCAGTTGACCGTGGTAATGATATGATTTCACACCTTTACCAGCCAATGTCACCGTCCGTGCTGAACTTGATCAAGCAAGTTATTGATGCTTCTCATGCTGAAGGCAAATGGACTGGCATGTGTGGTGAGCTTGCTGGCGATGAACGTGCTACACTTCTGTTGCTGGGGATGGGTCTGGACGAATTCTCTATGAGCGCCATTTCTATCCCGCGCATTAAGAAGATTATCCGTAACACGAACTTCGAAGATGCGAAGGTGTTAGCAGAGCAGGCTCTTGCTCAACCGACAACGGACGAGTTAATGACGCTGGTTAACAAGTTCATTGAAGAAAAAACAATCTGCTAATCCACGAGATGCGGCCCAATTTACTGCTTAGGAGAAGATCATGGGTTTGTTCGATAAACTGAAATCTCTGGTTTCCGACGACAAGAAGGATACCGGAACTATTGAGATCATTGCTCCGCTCTCTGGCGAGATCGTCAATATCGAAGACGTGCCGGATGTCGTTTTTGCGGAAAAAATCGTTGGTGATGGTATTGCTATCAAACCAACTGGTAACAAAATGGTCGCGCCTGTAGACGGCACCATTGGTAAAATCTTTGAAACCAACCACGCGTTCTCTATCGAATCTGATAGCGGCGTTGAGTTGTTCGTTCACTTCGGTATCGACACTGTTGAACTGAAAGGCGAAGGCTTCAAGCGTATTGCTGAAGAAGGTCAGCGCGTGAAAGTTGGCGATACTGTGATTGAATTCGATCTGCCGCTGCTGGAAGAGAAAGCCAAGTCTACCCTGACTCCGGTTGTTATCTCCAACATGGACGAAATCAAAGAACTGATCAAACTGTCCGGTAGCGTGACTGTGGGTGAAACTCCGGTTATTCGCATCAAGAAATAATTCTTGCCGCAGTGAAAAATGGCGCCGATGGGCGCCATTTTTTTATGCTTCCGTCAGGGGCGGCAAAATCAATTCATCACTACCATGCTGCTGGGTATAGCGCATCACCTGCAGCACGCGTAATCCCGCGCTATGTACCGCGTCAGTTAATTCCTTACCTTTCAACAAGCCACTGATAAGCTGGGCGCAAAACAGATCGCCTGTTCCTTTAAGATCCGTCTTTACCCGAGAATGGGAAATGACATTCACGCTGTCGGCACTGACCACCACCACCTGCATCTCCTGATTTTCTTCGTTACCGGAGGCGCTGGTAATGACCACCCATTTTAAGGTGTCTGAAAGCAAACTTTTTGCTGCGGCAATGGCACTGTCGAGATCGCGGCAATCTTTACCGGTCAGGATTTCCAGCTCAAAGATATTAGGCGTAATACCCTGCGCCAGAGGCAGTAAATATTGTCGGTATGCCTCAGGAAGGTCAGGTTTGACATAAATTCCGCTATCAATATCGCCAATCACCGGATCGACCATAATCAATAAGTCAGGATGGTCTTTGCGTAGCGCAGTCAGCCACTCGGCAAGGATTTTGATTTGCGATGCCGTTCCCATATAGCCCGTGGTGACAGCGCGCAGCTGGCGCAGCGCATCACGCTCCTGAAGCGCACGCAAATAACCGCTAAACCATTCGTCCGGAATCGCACCACCGTAGAAAGTGTCATAATGCGGCGTATTGCTCAGCAATACCGTCGGCACGGCAAAGACATTCAGGCCGTTCTGTTTGATAGCAGGCACGGCAATGCTGTTGCCTACGCTGCCGTACACTACCTGCGACTGCACGGCGACGATATCCGCCTGCAATGCCCTGCTCTTATCGTTAAACAACAACAAACTACTCATTTAATTTTTTCTCCTTGCCGATGATCCTCATCGTATTCCAACCGAAACTTTACCTGATTCTGGCAGTCAAATCGGCTATCACAAAACAAGGATAAGGTAATTCAATGAAGAAAATCATTTGTCTTTTAATAACGCTGCTAATGACACTCCCCGCTTACGCGAAGTTAACCGCCCACGAAGAAGCCCGCATCAACGCCATGCTGGAGGGATTAGCACAGAAAAAGGATTTGATATTTGTGCGCAACGGCGATGAACATACCTGCGATGAAGCGGTTTCCCATTTGCGTCTGAAGCTGGGCAATACCCGTAATCGCATTGATACTGCTGAGCAATTTATTGATAAGGTTGCTTCGTCATCATCGATTAGCGGGAAGCCGTATATCGTGAAGATGCCCGGTAAGAGCGATGAAAACGCGCAACCTTTTTTACATGCGTTAATTGCGCAGACGGATAAAACGGTGCCTGCACAATAATCTTAAATCCCCGCCCCCTGACTAAAGTGCTCTTCCCCAAACACCCCGGTAGAAAGGTAGCGATCGCCGCGATCGCAGATGATCGCCACCACTACAGCGCCGGGGTTGGCTTTTGCCACCCGCAGTGCTCCGGCAACCGCGCCACCGGAACTTACACCGCAGAAAATCCCTTCCCGCACTGCCAGTTCGCGCATGGTGTTTTCCGCATCACGCTGATGAATATCCAGAACCTCATCCACCAGCGAAGCGTTGAAGATGCCTGGCAGATATTCCTCAGGCCAGCGACGAATGCCGGGAATGCTGCTGCCCTCTTCCGGCTGCAGACCAACAATGGTCACCAGTTTGGATTGCTCGCGCATAAAGCGCGACACGCCGGTAATCGTACCGGTCGTCCCCATGCTGGAGACAAAATGGGTAATGCGACCGCCGGTTTGCTGCCAGATTTCCGGCCCGGTGGTGGTGTAATGCGCATAAGGATTATCGGGATTATTAAACTGATCGAGCAGCTTGCCTTCGCCACGATTCGCCATCTCCAGCGCCAGATCGCGCGCACCTTCCATGCCCTGCTCTTTGGTGACCAGAATCAGCTCCGCACCGTAGGCACGCATCGCCGCGCGACGCTCCTGGCTCATGTTATCGGGCATCAGCAATTTCATGCGATAGCCTTTTAGCGCAGCGATCATTGCCAGCGCAATCCCGGTGTTACCACTGGTGGCTTCGATTAACACATCACCCGGTTTAATTTCCCCGCGCTTTTCCGCCTCGACGATCATCGAAAGCGCCGCACGATCTTTCACCGAACCGGCCGGATTATTGCCTTCCAGCTTTAACCACACTTCACTGCCGTTATCCGGCCCCATTCGTTGTAATTTCACCAGAGGCGTATTGCCTATTGTTTGTTCTAATGTACTCACGATCTCTGTCCATACGTGGTGTTGCCTGATGCGACGTTTACGCGTCTTATCAGGCCTACAGGTTACAAAACCTTGCCATTAAAAAGCCCGGATCGCGGGAAGCGCCTCCGGGCGTTTAACATTCACTCAACCTATCAGGCGCTTTGTGCGAGGGCAAGTTCCTCATCGCGGGTTTCAATACGCTCGTCGCCGTTATACAGCCGCGCATGTTGCAGCCCGACGAACAAACGATCGCCGCGTACCGGCGCATCATCGCCACGCATCACCACGGTGAGCGGATCTTCATACCACCCCAGCGGCTGCACGACTAATTGGGTGTAGTGGCCTTTCGGGCTGGCTTCCAGCACCTGTACCGGCAGCGGCGAATCGAGGCTGGTGCGGCGGCTGATATCCACTTCCCACGGGCGCAGGAAGAGATCCACCGGCCCCTGGTACGCAGGGGTATATCCCAGCGGCCAGCGATGTGCGCCAACGTGGAACTGCCCGCCGCGAATCGTTCCCTGCAAGCGGTTTACTTCGCCCATAAACTCCAGCACAAAACGGGTCGCCGGTTCGCGCCAGACCTGATCGGGTTCATCAGCCTGTTCGATATTGCCCTGGCTC
This sequence comes from Escherichia sp. HH41S, assembly GCF_009820115.1. Classification (NCBI taxonomy): domain Bacteria; kingdom Pseudomonadati; phylum Pseudomonadota; class Gammaproteobacteria; order Enterobacterales; family Enterobacteriaceae; genus Escherichia; species Escherichia sp. HH41S. The sequence continues at coordinate 195,641 of NZ_VNXE01000020.1, read as the reverse complement.
ATCACCACCACACGATTGGCGACTTCCATCGCCTCTTCCTGGTCATGGGTCACGAACACACTGGTGAATTTCAGCTCTTCATGCAACTGACGCAGCCAACGACGCAGCTCTTTACGCACCTGCGCATCCAGCGCGCCAAACGGTTCATCAAGCAGCAGAATTTGCGGTTCCACAGCCAGCGCCCGCGCCAGCGCCACACGCTGTTTCTGACCGCCGGAAAGCTGCGCCGGATAACGATCCGCCAGATGGGCAAGCTGGACCATTTCCAGCAATTTTGTCACTTTCGCTTTGATGGCTGCGGCATTCGGGCGCTCGCGACGCGGCAGCACCGTCAGGCCAAAGGCGATATTGTCGAACACCGTCATATGGCGGAACAGCGCGTAATGCTGAAACACGAAACCGACTTTACGATCGCGTGCATGCAGGCGGCTGACGTCGGTGCCGTGGAAACGAATATGCCCGCTGGTTTGATGCTCCAGCCCGGCGATAATCCGCAGCAGCGTGGTTTTCCCGGAACCGGACGGCCCCAGCAATGCGACCATCTGACCAGAAGGAATATCCAGTGAGATATCGTTCAGCACCTGGGTGCGACCAAACGACTTCTTAATATTGGCAATCTCAATGCTCATGATGCTCCTCCTGTTGCGCGCGTTTTTCCTGATTCTCCAGGCGCCACTGCAACATACTCTTTAAAAACAGGGTGATAATCGCCATCAGCGTCAACAGCGCCGCGGCGGTAAAGGAGCCGACGGTGTTGTAGTCCTGCTCCAGCAATTCAATCTGTAACGGCAGCGAAAGTGTTTCGCCGCGAATCGAGCCGGAAACCACCGACACCGCGCCAAACTCGCCAATCGCGCGGGCGTTGGTCAGCACCACGCCATAAAGCAGCGCCCAGCGGATGTTCGGCAGCGTGACGCGGCGGAACATCTGCCAGCCAGACGCGCCAAGCAAAATCGCCGCTTCGTCTTCCTGGCTTCCCTGACTTAACATCACCGGCACCAGCTCGCGCACCACAAACGGACAGGTCACGAAGATGGTGACCAGCACCATTCCCGGCCAGGAGAACATAATTTGCAGATTATGTTCATCCAGCCAGCCGCCGAGCGGGCCGTTAGAGCCGTAGAAAAGCAGATAGACCAGACCGGCAACCACCGGCGACACGGCAAACGGAATGTCCAGCAGCGTCAGCAGCAACTGGCGTCCGGGGAAGTTAAAGCGCGTCACCAGCCAGGCCAGCAGAATCCCAAACACCAGGTTTACCGGTACGGCAATCAGCGCGATCATCACCGTCAGCCAGATGGCGTGCAGCATGTCCGGGTCGGCCAGATTCTGTAACACCGGCATCAGCCCTTTGCTGAATGCCTGCACGAAAATGTAAATCATCGGCACCAGCAGGATGAACGCCGAAACCAGCATTCCGGTGCCAATCAAAAACCATTTGCCCCAGTTAATCGGGCGCGCGTCATAACGCTTCAACTGTGTCACTTCCGCCATTAATGACCTACCACACGCCGACCAAAGCGACTTTGCAGAGTGTTAATTGAGAACAGCAGCAGCAGGGATGCCGCGAGTATCACCGAAGCAATTGCGCTCGCCGCCGGGTAATCAAACTCCTGTAAGCGAACAAAAATCATCAGCGACGTCACTTCCGTCTTCCAGGCGATGTTCCCGGCGATAAAAATCACCGCACCAAACTCACCGAGACTACGGGTAAACGACAGCGCCACGCCCGCCACCAGCGCCGGAGAAAGCTCCGGCAGCACCACTTTGCAGAAACTCTGCCAGCGCGTTGCGCCGAGCGTTTCCGCCGCTTCTTCATATTCCGGGCCTAACTCTTCCAGCACCGGCTGAACGGTACGCACCACAAATGGAATACTGGTAAAGGCCATCGCCACCGCAATCCCCAGCCAGGTATAGGTGACTTTGATATCAAACTTCGCCAGCCATTCACCGTAAAAACCGTTCACGGAAAAGAGCGAGGCCAGCGTCAAACCGGCGACTGCCGTTGGCAGCGCAAAGGGTAAATCCATCAGCGCATCAAGCAGCGTGCGGCCCGGAAAGCGATAGCGGGTTAAGATCCACGCCATCAGCAAACCGAAAACGCCGTTAAAAATTGATGCCACAAACGCTGACAGCAGCGTCACTTTGTAGGCCGCGACCACCTGCGGGTTGGTGATCACCTCCCAATACTGCGCCCAGCTCATCTGAGCCAGTTGCATCACCAGTGCGGAGAGCGGCAGCAGCAAAATCAGGCACACAAACAGCAGACTGGTGCCGAGGCTTAAGGTAAAGCCCGGCAGCACGCGTCTTGATGAAACTGCAAACATTAATTACGCCCCGCCGCTAACAGCTTGTCTAACTCGCCGCCGCTGGTGAAGTGGGTTTTCATCACTTCCGGCCAGGAGCCAAATTTGTCTTCCACGCGGAACAGTTCGGTCTGCGGGAATTTGTCTTTCAGTTTGTCCATGACTTCCGGGTTATTTACGCGGTAGTAATAGTCGGTGATGATGGTTTGCGCCTGCGGGCTGTAGAGCCAGTTCAGGTAAGCTTTTGCTGCTTTTTCCGTACCGTTGGCCTGCACGTTTTTATCGACCCACGCCACCGGGAATTCCGCCAGAATATTGGTTTTCGGAATCACCACTTCAAAGCCTTGCGCTTCATACTGTTTGCGAATGTTGTTCACTTCCGATTCAAAGCTAATCAGTACATCGCCCAGCCCGCGCTCGGCAAAAGTGGTGGTCGCGCCACGACCGCCGGTGTCGAACACTTCAACGTTTTTCAGGAACTGAGTCATAAACTGTTCGGTTTTGGCTTTATCACCACCGTCAGCTTTATCCGCTGCGCCCCACGCGGCTAGATAGGTGTAACGCGCGTTACCGGAGGTTTTTGGGTTCGGGAAAATCAGCTTCACGTCGGAGCGCACCAGATCGTTCCAGTCGTGGATATTCTTCGGGTTTCCCTTACGCACCAGGAAGCCCATGGTCGAGTAAAACGGCGAGCTGTTATTCGGCAGGCGCGACTGCCAGTCAGCCGGGATCAGCTTGCCTTTATCATGCAGGATCTGCACGTCGGTCACCTGGTTATAAGTGACAACGTCTGCTTTTAAGCCCTGCAAAATCGCCAGCGCCTGTTTTGATGACCCGGCATGAGATTGTTTAATCGTTAGCTTGTCGCCACCGTTATCTTTCGCCCACTGCTGCTCAAACGGGGTATTCAGGGCGGCAAAGAGCTCGCGGGAGACGTCATAAGAACTGTTCAGCAGTTCCGTTGCCTGTACATGGCCCGCCAGCAGCAGAGAAGCGACCAGCGCGAGTGAGTTCTTTTTCAGTAAGTTAACGGCCATTGCGCACCCTTATTAATTAAATGACTTTCTATTAGTCATCATATTTATAACGGACGTGAAAGGAGTAACGGTTTTATATACCGTTTGGTGATTTGGAAGTTGAAAAGGGAATAAGAACTTGGTTCAACAGGCGTAATTGTTGCAGTCAGTTTGGACACGAACAGCGCGGAGAAACCGGAGCGTACACATAGTACGTGAGGATTTCGAGCACTGCCAGGGGCCAAAATGACAAATAAAATAGCCTGGTGAACTTAGTTCAAGACGAAATCCTCCCCACACATGCAGGGAGGAAACAGAGGTGAATCAGATGCCGACGCTAACCGTCTCCGGCAGTGTGCTGCCGCCATCAATCACATTCTGTGTACCGGTTAAATAGCTGGATTCATCGGATGCGAGGAAGGCCGCCAGTTCGCCAACTTCCAGCGGATCGGCGAGGCGACGCAACGGGATTGCTTTCGCCATTTCAGTCAGCACCGATTCCGGATCCTCCGGGTTCGACTGACGCGCGATGCTTTCCGCCATTGGCGTGCGAACATATCCTGGGCAGATGGCGTTAACGCGAATACCAGACTGCGCGTACTCCACCGCCAGCGATTTAGTCAGGCCAACAATCGCCGCTTTCGTTAAGGCATACGCCGTTTCGCCCGGATCGGCCACCATATCGCCAGTGACCGAAGACATCATCACAATGCGACCATCTTTGCGGGCAATCATCTCCGGCAGCACCGCCTTTGTGACGTTCCATACGCCTTTTATATTGATATCAATATGGAAATCGCGATCTTCATCGCTCATATCGAGGAAACTGCCCAGACGACAAACGCCTGCGTTATTCACCAGGATATCAATGCGCCCTTCTTTTTCCTTTGCGCGCTTGATAGCTGCGGCTACCGATGCCGGGTCACGCACATCGGCGACAACCGCCGTACAGCGATGACCACGACCACACAGTTCGTCCGCCAGCTTTTCGATCTCAGGGGAGATATCCAGCAAGATTAGGTTTGCGCCATGACGCGCAAAAGTTCTGGCAATTCCTTCGCCAATTCCCTGCAATGCGCCCGTAATCAGTGCTGTCTTGCCCGTGAGTTTACCCATTTTAATGCTCTCCTTGTTAATACAGAGCGTTACACTCCATTCCCTCTGAAAATACAGGATAAACAAAATATTGCTGCGGATCAGCTCACTAATTCAGGAAAATCTCAATCCAGTCGCTGCTTTATGCATCATTTCAGGCGTTGTGTTAGCTCACTGCTGCGCTCAATCATTTTCAATGACTCGACATCATTAAGTTGTACCAGCCCAACAAACAGTAAATCGGTAACCGAATTTTGCGCCGTGCGGGTGGACATCGACGAGCTACGCCATTCGGTTTCACCAGAAACGGTATCGAGGGTGAAATGTGCCAACCGCCGCAGCGGAGAGTCAGTCAGTGAAGTAATGGCAATCACCGTTGCCCCCTGCTTTCGCGCTGCCTCGGCGCATAGCAAAATCTCTTTTTTACTGCCGCTGTAAGAGATAGCGATTTGTACATCACCTTTTTTCAACGCCTGGGAAACGGTAGCTTGTACGTGCGTGTCGGCTTCACAGGCCACGCGATAACCAATTTTCATCAGTTTGAATGAAAGATCGCGCCCCACCAGCGCCGACCCGCCCAGGCCTGTTATCTGGATAAACGGCGCTTTACTGATGACCTCAATGATTTTTTGCAGCCGCGCGTAATCGAGTAAGGCGCAGGTTTGCTCCAGTGCCAGCTCTTTTTCGCGATTCAGTTTGCGGGCAATCACTTCCAGCGAATCATCACTGGTAATCGAACTATGCAAGTGCAGTGCCGTGGCATTCGTTTTCTCCCGGCTGGCACTGTATTCGCCAATTAACGCCATACGCAATTCAGTAAATCCTTGCGCGCCGAGCTTCTGGGCAAACTTCACAATACTCGACTGGCTGATGCCGAGCTGTTTCGCCATCTTGCGCGAAGAGACGGATTTCAGCTCACTCACTTTAGCCTGCAGAAAGTCAGCTATTTTTTTCTCGTTCTCGGTAAATTCACTTTCTGCATTGCGTATTTTCGTCAGGTACAACATCTTCCACTCTCCTGGGCTGGCAGCAAAAATTCCGCTTAAGTTCTTATGACGCTCTTCACACTCTGCGAGTGTAGACTCAATGATTCCTTTAAGTCTGTCAATTCGGGATATATGATTCCATCCATCTGCAATTATTTGATCGTAAATAGTAAGGTCACCACCGATGCAACTTGAAAAGATGATTACCGAAGGCTCGAATGCCGCTTCGGCTGAAATTGACCGCGTATCAACGCTGGAAATGTGCCGGATTATCAACGATGAAGATAAAACCGTACCACTTGCCGTTGAGCGTGTACTGCCGGATATCGCCGCAGCGATCGATGTTATCCACGCCCAGGTAAGCGGCGGCGGTCGACTGATTTACATCGGTGCGGGGACTTCCGGTCGTCTGGGTATTCTTGATGCCAGCGAATGTCCGCCGACCTACGGCGTCAAACCGGGCCTGGTGGTTGGTTTGATTGCTGGCGGTGAATATGCCATTCAGCACGCGGTGGAAGGCGCAGAAGATAGCCGGGAAGGTGGTGTTAACGATCTAAAAAATATCGGCTTAACCGCACGGGATGTGGTGGTTGGCATTGCTGCCAGTGGTCGCACGCCGTATGTGATTGCCGGGCTGGAATACGCACGCCAACTCGGTTGCCGCACAGTGGGCATTTCCTGTAATCCGGGGAGCGCCGTTTCAACCACCGCTGAGTTTGCTATTACTCCGGTGGTTGGGGCCGAAGTGGTCACTGGTTCTTCGCGAATGAAAGCAGGCACAGCGCAGAAACTGGTGCTCAACATGCTCTCCACCGGGTTGATGATTAAATCCGGCAAAGTGTTCGGTAACCTGATGGTTGATGTCGTCGCCACCAACGAAAAATTGCATGTGCGCCAGGTCAATATCGTTAAAAACGCCACCGGATGTAACGCCGAACAAGCGGAAGCGGCGTTAATTGCCTGCGAGCGCAACTGCAAAACGGCCATTGTGATGGTGCTGAAAAATCTCGATGCCGCAGAAGCAAAAAAACGCCTGGATCAACACGGCGGCTTTATTCGTCAGGCTTTAGACAAGGAATAACCCATGGCCAAAGAGATCAGCAGTGAACTTCTGAACACCATTCTTACCCGTGTCGGCGGACCGGGGAATATCGCCAGTTGTGGTAACTGTATGACGCGCCTGCGTCTGGGTGTACATGACAGTTCACTGGTTGATCCCAATATCAAAACGCTGGAAGGCGTGAAGGGCGTCATTTTGACCAGCGATCAGGTACAGGTCGTTTTTGGACCAGGTAAAGCGCATCGTGCCGCCAAAGCGATGAGCGAACTGCTGGGCGAAGCCCCGGTACAGGATGCCGCAGAAATCGCCGCTCAGAATAAACGCCAGTTAAAAGCCAAACAAACCTCCGGCGTGCAACAGTTTCTTGCCAAATTCGCCACTATCTTCACGCCGCTGATCCCCGGTTTTATTGCTGCGGGTCTGTTGCTGGGGATAGCGACGTTAATTGCCACCGTGATTCACGTTCCGGCAGATGCTCAGGGAACGCTACCCGATGCGCTGAATTTTATGAAGGTGTTCAGCAAAGGTTTGTTCACTTTCCTGGTGATTCTGGTGGGCTATAACGCTGCCCAGGCATTTGGCGGCACGGGCGTCAATGGCGCAATTATCGCCGCGCTCTTTTTGCTCGGTTATAACCCTGCTGCCACCACCGGTTACTACGCCGGTTTTCACGATTTCTTCGGTCTGCCCATCGATCCGCGTGGCAATATTATCGGCGTGTTGATTGCCGCCTGGGCCTGCGCCCGCATCGAAGGCATGGTGCGCCGCTTTATGCCAGACGATCTCGACATGCTGTTGACCTCGTTAATCACTCTGCTGATCACCGCCACACTGGCGTATTTGATCATTATGCCGCTGGGTGGCTGGTTATTCGAAGGCATGTCGTGGCTATTTATGCACCTGAACAGTAATCCGCTCGGTTGTGCAGTTTTAGCAGGGCTATTCCTGATCGCCGTGGTGTTTGGCGTGCATCAGGGCTTTATTCCTGTTTACCTGGCCTTAATGGACAGCCAGGGATTCAACAGCCTGTTCCCCATCCTTTCAATGGCAGGCGCGGGCCAGGTGGGTGCGGCGCTGGCGCTCTACTGGCGGGCGCAACCGCACAGTGCATTACGCAGTCAGGTCCGCGGGGCAATTATTCCCGGCCTGCTGGGCGTTGGCGAACCGTTAATTTACGGCGTCACCCTACCCCGCATGAAACCGTTTGTTACCGCCTGTTTAGGTGGCGCGGCGGGCGGTTTGTTTATCGGCCTGATAGCCTGGTGGGGCCTGCCGATGGGCTTAAACAGCGCCTTTGGGCCGTCTGGCCTGGTGGCGCTGCCGCTGATGACATCCGCGCAAGGCATCCTTCCGGCAATGGCGGTTTACGCTGGCGGGATTCTGGTGGCATGGGTTTGTGGGTTTATTTTCACCACACTCTTTGGCTGCCGTAACGTCAATCTGGACTGATTATGAAACGGACAATGCTCTATTTTTCTCTGCTGGCTGTCAGCTGTAGCGTCAGCGCCGCAAAATACCCTGTTCTGACAGAAAGTTCGCCAGAGAAAGCAGGGTTTAACGTCGAACGGCTTAATCAGATGGATCGCTGGATAAGCCAGCAAGTTGATGCCGGTTATCCCAGCGTTAACCTGCTGATCATTAAAGATAATAAGATTGTGTATCGCAAAGCCTGGGGCGCGGCGAAAAAGTACGATGGCAGCGTGTTAATGAAGCAGCCAGTAAAAGCAACCACCGAGACGCTGTATGACCTGGCCTCAAACACAAAAATGTACGCCACTAACTTCGCCCTACAAAAGCTAATGAGCGAAGGCAAACTACATCCTGACGATCTGATTGCGAAATATATTCCGGGATTTGCCGACAGTCCAAATGACACCATCAAAGGCAAAAACACGCTGCGGATTTCTGATCTGCTGCATCACAGCGGCGGTTTCCCGGCGGACCCGCAATACCCAAATAAAGCCGTCGCGGGCGCGTTATATTCCCAGGATAAAGGCCAGACGCTGGAAATGATCAAGCGCACGCCGCTGGAATATCAGCCCGGCAGCAAACATATCTACAGCGATGTCGATTATATGCTGCTTGGATTTATCGTCGAGTCAGTTACTGGTCAGCCGCTTGACCGCTATGTTGAAGAGTCGATTTATCGCCCGCTCGGCCTGACGCATACGGTGTTTAATCCGCTGCTGAAAGGCTTTAAACCACAGCAAATTGCCGCCACGGAACTGAACGGCAATACCCGCGATGGCGTGATTCACTTCCCGAATATCCGCACCTCCATTCTCTGGGGTCAGGTGCACGATGAAAAAGCATTCTATTCGATGGGCGGCGTTTCCGGGCACGCAGGTTTGTTTTCCAATACCGGCGATATTGCGGTGTTAATGCAAACGATGCTGAACGGCGGCGGCTATGGTGATGTGACGCTGTTCAGTGCGGAAACGGTGAAGATGTTCACCACCAGCTCAAAGGAAGACGCCACTTTTGGCCTCGGCTGGCGCGTGAATGGTAATGCCACCATGACGCCGACGTTTGGCACGCTGGCAAGCCCGCAAACCTACGGTCACACGGGCTGGACCGGGACGGTGACCGTTATCGATCCTATCAATCATATGGCGATTGTGATGTTAAGCAACAAGCCACATTCGCCAGTTGCCGATCCACAAAAAAATCCCAATATGTTCGAAAGCGGTCAGCTACCGATTGCAACTTATGGTTGGGTGGTGGATCAGGTGTATGCGGCGTTAAAGCAGAAGTAATAAAAAGGCCAGCCAGTTGTGTTACTGGCTGGCCTTTAATCATTGAATCAGAAGCGCTTACAGCGCCATCAGTTTGTCCAGCGACGGCGCGAAATAATAGCCGCCAGTGACTGGTTTGGTGAAACGCAACATCGCATCACGCTTACCATCGGTATCGCCAAACATACTCAGCAGTTGCTGCTCAATGTTATGTAAACGCGCGCAGTAGGCACAGAAATACAGACCGTGCGTGCCGCTGGCAGTGCCGTATGGCAGGCTCTGGCGAACAATCTTCAGTCCTTTGCCATCTTCTTTCAGATCAACGCGGGTCAGGTGAGAGGTTTCCGGACGCTCGTCGCCGTCGATCTCTTCGTTATCTTCTTTGGTGCGCCCGATCATCATCTCCTGATCGTGAACGCTCATCCGGTTGAGCTGCTTCAGGTTGTGCTCCCAACGCTGCACAAATACATAGCTGCCGCCCGCATCCACGCCGTCTTTGATAACCGCCACTTCGCGGCGCGTCTCTTCACCCGCCGGGTTTTCAGTACCGTCAACGAAGCCGCTCAGGTCACGCTCTTCAACCCAACGGAAGCCGTGAATCTCTTCTTTCACTTCAATGCAGTCACCAAAGGCTTCCATTGCCGCCTGAGCGACAGAGAAGTTTACGTCGTGACGCAGAGAAAGAATGTGGATCAACACATCGAACTGGGTGGTCGGCGCAAGGCCTTTACCGTAGCCCGGAAAATCTTTCAGCTCTTCGGCCCCAACGCCGCCGCTCAGAGCGCGCCAGGTGTTGTTACCAAAGGCAACCACCGCACCAAGATGCGCGTCCGGGAATTTCGCTTCAAAAGTTGCCAGTTTGTCGGCAAATGTTTTACTGGCCGCACGCAGGGCGTCAACTTCCCCTTTCACGTTGGCTTCGATCCAAATCGCCGCGCGGCAATGTTCTGGCAAAATGCCACTCTGAACCTGAGACATTGTTCCTCCTGAAAATAAGAATGCCACGCAATCCGTGGCATTGTTGGGCGCTATTTTACGTGTTTTTTTGCGGCGGCGGTTTGTTCAGACGCAAATTAACGCCGCCAGATAATTTTACTGACTTTCCAGTTTTTCAGGGTATCGTCCGAAGGCATTAACCCTTCAGGACCACTCCATTCCCCGCTGAACTGGTAGCTAATATGTTGACTGCCTTCGGCTTTACATTCGACGGCACGATTATCATCACCATCAGCTTTTTGGCAATTGCCAAATGCTTTGCTGTAAAGGTCGCTAAACGGTGTACCGATTTTAACACCGGTGTCAGCAGGAATATCGCTATCCAGCACATCAATGCGGCTGATCGTGCCCTGATCGCCGTTAATTACCATCGCCACGTTGTCGCCTTTCATCACTTCAAAAAAGCGCACCACGTTGCCGTTCGCGGTTTTCATTCCGCTGCGCAGGCGATAATCACCATCAAGCGCATCGGCAATAGCTTGTTCTTGCAGTGGTGTGGACGCCGTTAATTCACCCACGCCCTGCTCGCTCACTTTGGTGGACGACCCAAACCAGTTCCACGGATTAGCGGCAGACCAGTTAACTGACGACATCGTTGAACAGCCGGTCAGCATCAACGGCATAGCGCATAACATTAAACGCAGCGATTTCATGTCACTTCCTTTGGTTATTCAATAACGTTGCTTGGAGTGCGAATTTGCAAAAAAGTGCCGTTATTCTTTCTCAACCACAAAACAAGCGCGTAAACGTCGATTGGTCAAAAGCCAAATTAACGCCACAATATCCGCCACTACCAGCGCCAGACCGATACCGCTAACGGATTCACCGTTCAGCCACAACCACGGTTGCCAGCAAAGCAAAACAAGCTGCGCCAACAGCAACAGAAAATAGAGTACATACCAGATGCGAGGAAACGTAGCCCGCCGACCGCTCAACAAAAACGCCAGCACCGCAGGAATGCCAGGAATTAACCCCAGCCAGAAATTATCGTGATCGGGATAAAACAGATTCAACAGCGCAGTACCCTGCTCACGCGACGCACCGGCAATGACAAACAGCACCCAGGTTCGCGCCTGAAGCAATAGCACAAGCCAGAAGAGAAAAGGTAAACGCAGGCGTCCGTGCGCATCATAATGGGCAGGATGAAACTCAGTACTCTTCATCTTCAATCAAACGCTTACCCAGACTCAGCACGTCGGCGTGTTCATATCCAAGGCGTTCATACATTCCGAGCACCATGTCGTTATCTTCCGGCACATTGATCTGAATTTTCGGGCAGCCGCGAGCAATCAGCTTTTTCTCCAACCGATTAAGCAACGCATTAGCAATCCCACGCCCACGAAACTCAGGATGCACGCCAAGATAATAAGCGGATCCGCGATGCCCGTCATAACCGCCCAGCACCGTTCCGACCACTTCACCGTTCACCTCAGCGACCAGAAACAAACTGACGTCATGGTTCATCTTACGCTCGATGTCCATTTCCGGATCGTTCCACGGACGCAGCAAGTCGCAACGCTCCCAAAGGGTGATGACCTCTTCGAAATCTTCCTGGCGAAATACGCGTATCTCCATGGTATTGGTTACCTTTTTGCGGGTTAAAAGGCTGATTATGGCGTGAACGGTCGAATTAGCCAATATCTGACGAAAATCGGTTGAAAAAGTGGCATAATGGGGAGTTGTCAACTATTGAAATGAAAAGTAAAACAATTCTCAACAGCAAACGGTCGTAACGGATTACGCGATACGATATAACATCTGGAACTTTATTATTACAACTCAGGCCGTATGAGCACTTTTAAACCACTAAAAACACTCACTTCGCGCCGCCAGGTGCTGAAAGCCGGATTGGCTGCCCTGACGTTGTCAGGAATGTCGCAAGCCATCGCCAAAGAAGAACCTTTAAAAACCAGTAACGGACACAGTAAGCCGAAAGCCAAAAAAAGCGGCGGCAAACGTGTCGTTGTTCTCGATCCAGGCCACGGCGGAATTGATACCGGAGCGATTGGTCGCAATGGATCGAAAGAAAAACATGTGGTGCTGGCGATTGCCAAAAACGTCCGTTCCATATTGCGTAATCATGGCATTGATGCGCGTTTAACGCGTTCTGGCGATACGTTTATCCCGCTGTACGATCGCGTTGAAATCGCCCATAAACATGGCGCTGACCTGTTTATGTCAATTCACGCCGACGGCTTTACTAACCCGAAAGCTGCCGGTGCTTCGGTATTTGCTCTCTCTAACCGCGGCGCAAGTAGCGCAATGGCGAAATACCTGTCTGAACGCGAAAACCGCGCTGATGAAGTTGCCGGTAAAAAAGCGACTGACAAGGATCACCTATTGCAGCAAGTGCTGTTTGATCTGGTGCAAACCGATACCATTAAAAACAGCCTGACGCTTGGCTCGCATATTCTGAAAAAGATTAAGCCGGTGCATAAGCTGCACAGTCGCAATACCGAACAAGCCGCGTTTGTAGTGTTGAAATCGCCATCTGTTCCTTCGGTGCTGGTGGAAACTTCTTTTATCACCAACCCGGAAGAAGAGCGGCTGTTAGGCACGGCGGCATTTCGCCAGAAAATCGCCACAGCCATTGCCGAAGGCGTGATCAGTTATTTCCACTGGTTCGACAACCAGAAAGCACATTCGAAAAAGCGATAAGTGATGAAACCCGACGCACACCAGGTTAAACAGTTCCTGCTCAACCTTCAGGATACAATTTGTCAGCAGTTGACCGCTGTCGATGGCGCAGAGTTTGTCGAAGATAGCTGGCAGCGCGAAGCTGGCGGCGGCGGACGTAGCCGGGTGTTGCGTAATGGTGGTGTTTTCGAACAGGCGGGCGTCAACTTTTCACATGTCCACGGTGAGGCGATGCCTGCTTCCGCCACTGCTCATCGCCCGGAACTTGCCGGACGAAGTTTCGAAGCGATGGGCGTTTCGCTGGTAGTGCATCCGCATAACCCGTACGTTCCCACCAGCCACGCGAATGTGCGCTTTTTTATTGCCGAAAAACCGGGTGCCGATCCCGTCTGGTGGTTTGGCGGTGGATTCGACTTAACCCCTTTCTATGGCTTTGAAGACGATGCTATTCACTGGCACCGCACCGCCCGTGACCTGTGCCAGCCATTTGGCGAAGACGTTTATCCGCGTTACAAAAAGTGGTGCGACGAATACTTCTACCTCAAACATCGTAACGAACAACGCGGTATTGGCGGGCTGTTCTTTGATGACCTGAACACGCCAGACTTTGATCACTGTTTCGCCTTTATGCAGGCGGTAGGTCACGGCTACACTGACGCTTATTTACCGATTGTTGAACGACGCAAAGCGATGGAATACGGCGAGCGCGAGCGCAATTTCCAGCTCTACCGTCGCGGTCGCTATGTCGAGTTCAACCTGGTCTGGGATCGCGGAACGCTGTTTGGCCTGCAAACTGGCGGGCGCACCGAGTCTATCCTGATGTCAATGCCGCCGCTGGTACGCTGGGAGTATGATTATCAGCCAGAAGCAGGCAGCCCGGAAGCGGCGTTAAGTGAGTTTATTAAGGTCAGGGATTGGATTTAATATCATGAAAATAAAAGAAAAATAACCCTATGTTTGTGGCTTGAAATTAATTCTGTTTAATTTGTGTGCCATAGTGACACCCTAATATCTAATAATAATCTCTTTCGACTTAATATCCTCAGGCAAGGAGCGCCTCTATGACTCACCGTATTCCCTGTAAAAGCCCCGCTTGTACATCAACCATTCTTCCGGAAACCGCGGCGCGTACTAACGGATACTGCATGCCCTGCGTTCAGGCACAACAGCAGCGTGAGCACGACGAATATATCAAGAAAAACAAAAAGATCGTGAATGCGTTTGCAGGGTTAAGCGATCCGGTTGTCATGCTGAAATTAATTCACCAACCGCGGAAATTCGATGCGTTAATCGACTGGACTCCCTGCCCCGTTCCCACAGATGCCCTGTATCAACAACTGACCACCGATCAAGCGCAGCTGATGGCTGATTACGCCACAGAACGCTTTGCATCTGGTGAATATAAACTCGCTCAGGAGATTTGGCTTTGTCTGGCAGCATTTACCCAGGCCAATCTGGATGCGTATTTCAGAGAATGGATCTCTTATGATGATTTGGACGCTTATTCTCCCCTGCCTTTCCACCGCGCCCCAGCGGATGTTCGCGATACGCTGTTAGAACGGGTTGAGGTTGATGCAGAAAACAGAAATTGTATTCTGCAATGTCTGGCATGGATTGGGGATGACGTTGTTGTTGAACGTTTTGCCTACTGGCGCAATAACCCGCCGCTGTGGCGCAGTTCACTTTACATCGCGCCAGAAGAATATGCGCATGAGGCCGGTTGGGAGTTAACCGCTGAAGGGCAGAGACGTAATCTCTATTTTCCTCACTGTTTTCATCTGGAGATGAAAAACACCGGGTGTTGCGAAGCTTTGCTTGTTGTTGATGAACGCAACGATACCTGTCCAAATTGCGCATTGCCACTAACAAATCTTTTCGACGTTGACCTGAAGGCAACGGGTCTTAGCGATAACGGCAGTTTTCGCGTCGTGACTTGCGAATGTTGCACCGCCTACAGCACCATTTTCGGCTACATGGACTCAAAGGGTAACGCTCATTTGTCTGCAAAAAATATCCCGCCTGCCTGGCTGCCGGATGATGTATCGGAATGGCGTCGACTCCCTGTAAACAGCATGAGACAGGGAAACCTTAGGTCACCGTTATTTGCCGCAGACCCATTTTTACCTGTCTCTTTCTCGCAACTTGGCGGGCATCCAACCTGGATTCAGGACGCGGAATATCCTCTCTGTCCGCAATGTTCCCACACAATGATGTTTCTTGCGCAACTGGATTATGCCGATATTGAACAATATGGCGAAGGGATAATTTACGCGTTTATCTGCCCGGATTGCCGGACAACGGCGACGTCTTATCAGCAATCTTAGAAATTATTTTGCGCCAGTTTGCTCACGGGAGCATTTAAAAATGTCAGACACATCACATAAAGAAAGTAAATGGCACCCTCATCTGGATATGAGTTTTTTGGGATGTGTGCTGGCATTTGCTATAGAAGTTTATTTTGAAGAACACATTTTTATTCCCCACGGTGGAGGAGCAAGTTTTGGATTGATAGCACTCATCGTTATTAATTTTATGACTATCCCGGTAGTGATCGTGGTAACAACACTATTTTGCTATTTATTTAAAATTTCGCGAAAGCGCGTAAATTGTATGTTGGTATTCCTGCTGGCGTGTATTTTGACAATTGTCGGTTTGTTTATCGCCTATCCCGTTGGGCAATAAAATACATAGCAATTCAACGTAATTTGTAACTTCACTATTGGCCGGATTAAACACCATCCTCATCCGGCCCTCACCCTCACTCCAGTTCCTGCATCCGCTGATGCAGCGTCAGTGAAGGCTTTTCTGCAAACAATTGCTGATAATCCGTGGCAAACTGCCCAAGATGCCAGAATCCCCACTGCATGGCGGCGTCTTTTACCGTCATACTTTGCGACCACGGGCTAATCAGTTCACGGCGAACGGCGTTCAGGCGAATGCGTTTCAGCCACGCATTCGGACCAATGCCTAAAATAGCGTGAAATGCGTTTTGTAACGTGCGGCGGCTGACATGCAGTTGATTGCACAAATCCAGCACGGTTACCGGTTCGGACATATTCTCCAGCACATATTCACGCGCGCGGGTCAACAAGCGACGGTAACTCTGGTGGCTGATACTTTCCGCCGTCACCATTGGCTGCGCTTCTTCCAGCATCGCCCCCATCGCCATTAGCAAATTATCCCCCAGCACTTTTCGCACTGCAGGCTGATGGAGATTTTCCGGGTTCTCGCAAAATGTCGCCAGAGCCTGTTGGACAAAGCCCCACAGCGCGGCTTTATGCTGCTCTTTCACTTCCAGCGCCGACTGGTTACGTAACATATGCAGCACCCTTTCCGGGTTATGCAAAAAGTTAGCCTGCCGGGTGATGACATCTTCAGAAAGCACCACGCCAAGGATCGTGTAATCGTCCGGCGTACTTAATTCAAACTCGGTTCCTCCAGGGCGCGTCGCAATTTCTGCGCTTCCCAGACATTGCGAACCAATAAATCCCTGCTCACCGCGCGTCGCCGGAATGCCAAACCAGAACGAGTTCGGCCAGACCAGGCACGACTGACGCAGCGCCAGCCCCGTGTATTCACGGAAAACCTGAATATCATCGAGCAGTATTTCCGTAAATTCACCATGAAACTTGCCCGGATGCAGCTGATCGTAAATCTGCTGCCAGGCGGTAATCGTCAAAGCATGTTCATAGACATCCGTTGTCTGTCGTTGATGAACATTATCCACTTCGACCTTCGGCGTGAGCTTCAGGTTTTCGGGTAAGGGTTCATGATAAAGATGGTGCAAATTGGCTGTACGGGTCTTTTTCATGATGTTAATGCCGGGTGTTGTAGGACACCCGGCACCTCCGACAGGTTAATGGGGCTTGAGACGATAACGACTACTGCGTTTACGTAACGTCCCGGCAGAAAAGAGCTGTTCGAGCGCATTTCTGGCTTTTTCCAGCGGCCAGCCAAAGTGGGCAGCCACTTCTCCGGCCGTCATTCCCTGACGTACTGATGTTAACAGCGCCAACAACTCGTCAGCAGATTCCGCGACGATAACTGGCGCGTCGGGTTCCTTTACGGGTTGCTTCGGCTGGCGGTTAAAGCCAGTAACCAGCCACTGGGTGTCATCGTCTGGCCGACCGATCTCCTTACGGCTGATGACACGCCCGGTACGCATCGCGGCAGCACAACCTGCGTCCAGCGCCGCACGACACGCCGCCAGATCGCCTTCCACCACCAGCGTTAGGCGACCAGGGTCAAGCACTTCGTGACTGAGCAGACGAACGTTAGCTGCTTTGAGCATGGCATCAGCTGCATCTATCGCGGCAACCATGCCGTCCACTTCCAGCAATCCCAGTGCATTGATCATCGGCAACCTCCGTTACGCACGCTGGATTGGATTACGCGCGATTTCCAGCACTGCATCGGTAAAGGCGTTACAGGCTGCTTTACACGCGGCCTGGCTACCGGTTAAAAATGCTGCCGAGTAGTTGGTTTCAGACGGTGGCGGGACATAGGTCACCAGCTGCACGTCGGCAGATTTCAACGCTGCATCAATGCCGTAGGTCGCTTCCAGCGGCGGTGCCACCAGATACGCCAGCGGATCGCCAAGCGTGATCCCGGCGGTTGATGAGAGATAAGAACCGGTACGCGAAACTACATGTGCCAGGAATGCCGTATCTTGCGCGTCATTAGCCCACTGGAAAGCCGCGCCATTTTCAATATGCGCAACCATCGCATCCAGACCAGCACGCACTTCCGCCGGGTTTGGCCCACCAAGCATAATCAGCACCTCACCGGCAGTCGGTGACGGCCCGTGTGCAGCTCCCGCATACAGCGAGCGACCATACACGACTTCAACCATCGCCTGCTTGGTCGCTTCGTCAGCCGCAATGTAGGTGACGTCATCGGAATCAGCAGAAATCAGCCCGAGGCTGCGAATATGCGGCGGCAATTTCAGTTCACGCGCAAATTCGGCGTTAACAGAGGCAATCACCCGCATGGCGGTTACCGACGGTCGAATCAAATCTAAAGCTGGCATGATGCCTCCTTATCGGGTCATGTTGATGCCGGATGCTTTCTGCTCCAGCATACGTTTCGCCAAATCCACAATGACGGCTGCGGCTTCAACCGGCGGCGTGCCGCCCTGGTGAATGTTAGAGATACAGGTGCGATCGGCCTCAACGGTGGTTGCCATACGCGGCGAGTAAACGGCGTAGCAGGAGAGGCTTTCTGACTGCCCCAACCCCGGACGTTCACCCACCAGCAGGATCACCACTTTCGCGCCAAGAAGTTCGCCAATCTGATCTTCAATCTTCACGCGACCGTAACGCACAAAGAACGGTGTGCCGACTTTCAACCCGGCCTGTTTCAGGCCCGCCATCAGCGGTGGCAGAATCTCTTCATAGTTCACGGTGATCGCATCAGTAGATAGACCATCGGAAATAACCACCTGTACGTCCGGATTAGCAACACACTGCGCTTTCAGCGCTTCAACAGCCTCTGCACACAAGCGGCGGCCCATATCCGGGCGAGTCAGATAGAGATTTTTGTCGCTAATTTCAGAGCGGACCTCCAGCAAGCCCTGCGCTTTCACCCACTCTTCCGGCACTTCTTTCAGTACGGTGTCTTTCGAACGAGAGTGATCGGCCAGGAAACGCAGCAACGCCTGGGTACGCGGACGCGGACCAGCACGACCGGTACAGACGCGAGCCACGGTGCTGCGGCGCAGTTCTGTTAATACGTCTGCGCGATGCGGGTTTTCAACGCCAATCCACGCTTTTGCTTCCGCGGAACCTAAATCCAGCGCGCAGCTTTCCGAGGTCATCGGTGCTGCACAGGTGGTAGTGGCGCATTTTGCTTCTGACGGCGCGGGGGCCGCTTGTCCCATTGACGCCATCACGCTGCGTACAATTTCTTCAATCTGTTTTTGATCCATGATGTGTTATCTCCGCGTCATCAGAAGAACAGTGACGGATCGCCCGCCCGTTTGGTCAGGCGACCGTTTGCCATAATGCCCATGCTTTCCAGCCAGCGTTCAAACTCCGGTGACGGGCGCAGGTTGAGTAACTGACGCACAGTGGCGGTATCGTGGAATGCGGTGGTCTGGTAGTTGAGCATGATGTCATCACCCAGCGGCATCCCCATGATGTAGTTGCAGCCTGCGGTGGCGAGCAGGATCATCAGGTTTTCGTTGAGGTTCTGGTCAGCGTCAGCGTGGTTGGTGTAGCAGCAGTCACAGCCCATAGAAATGCCGCTCAGCTTGCCCATAAAGTGATCTTCTAAGCCCGCACGGATAATCTGCCGGTCGTTGTAGAGATACTCTGGCCCAATAAAGCCCACTACGGTGTTGACGATAAACGGATCGTAATGACGTGCCAGCCCGTAGTTACGCGCTTCCATCGTTACCTGATCTGCGCCGAAGTTAGCGCCCGCCGATAGCGCAGAACCCTGCCCGGTTTCGAAGTAGAGGCAGTTTTCCCCGGCGATACGGTTGAACTCCGCGCCCACTGCGCGTGCTTCATCGAGCATCGCCAGCTCCACGCCAAACTCTTTCAGCCCTTTTTCGCTGCCGCAGATACTCTGGAAAATCAGCCCGCCTGGTGCGCCACGACGGATCGCTTCAATTTGGGTGGTGACGTGCGCCAGCACGCAGCCCTGGGTTGGAATGTTGAATTTGTCGATCACGCCATAGATGGTATCCAGCACGCGGCTTAAGTTTTCCACGTCGTCAGTCACCGGGTTAACGCCGATCACCGCATCGCCCACCCCGAAAGAAAGCCCTTCGTAGATTTGCGCGGCGATACTTTGCACGTCGTCGCGGGTATCGTTTGGCTGCAAACGGGCGCTGAAGGTGCCCGGAATACCAATAGTTGTATTGGCCTTTTTGATTACCGGCATTTTCTTCGCGCCGTAGATCAGGTCCGCGTTAGAGCAAATCTTCGCTACCGCCGCGACCACTTCCGAGGTCAGCCCTTTGCGGGTAAAAGCAATGTCGTCAACGCTGGTTTCATCACTCAGCACATACTCACGCAGTTCGCTGATGCTCCAGTTTTTAATCTGGTTGTAGGCCGTTTCGTTAACGTCGTCCTGAATCAGTCGCGTCACGCAGTCATCTTCATAGGCAATCACCGGATTATTGCGGATGTCCGCTACGGTCATTTCCGACAACACCTGCTTTGCAGCCACGCGCTCCTGTGAGCTTGCCGCTGCAACGCCCGCCAGCACATCCCCCGAACGCAGTTCGTTGGCTTTAGCCAGCACCTCTTTTACATCCTTAAACTGATATACATTGCCGAACAATGTGGTCTTTAGTTTCATAAGTCGTTCCCTCAGGAAGGAAATGCGAGTGATTTCACCGTCACCGGCACAACCGATCCGCCAAAAAGAGGCGTACCAATGTCGATATAGTCCCCCGCGCGGACAATCACTTCGTCAATGACTGCCAACGGGAGTTGTTGTAGCTGTGGGCGCAACAACATGCCCAGAGCTTTACCAAAGTCCTGCCCGGCCACCACCAGCAGGGGATGCGGATTCGGAAAACGCGTGACGAAATCGACCAGCGCGTTGATGACCGTCAGTACCGCGGCGTAACGCACAGGCAGCGAGGCGGGAAGCGCCAGCACGTACGCGTCAGTTTTGGGGCAAAGATCCAGCTGAATCAGCGCCTGTTGCCAGGCACTCACCAGATCCGTTTCATCAATTGGGATCGCCACCGGCAAATTGCGCAGCGGCAGTTGTACGCCCTCCAGCCAGATTGTGCTGCCAGAGAGCGAAAGGGTATGTGCACCCGCGCCAATCACCGTGGCGCGTACGGTTTGCGCCGGAAACTGCACGTTCATCTCACGCAGGCGCGGATGGTCATGCAGCGCCGTTGCCAGAAGCGGGCCGATATCGGCAAAACAGAACGGGTCGGCGGGCTGGTGGCGATAACATTCGCCCACGCCGCCAGAAAGCGTAATGATTTCGGGCGTAACACCTGCGGGCAGCAAACCGGTTTGCATCAATGCCTGCGCGAGCGGCGAGAGCGTTCCGTCAATCACTTCGACAATCAGCTCTGCCATCCGGCGGGTAACCTGCACCAGCTGTGCGCCGGTCAGCGAACGGGCGTCAGTGCCTGCACCGAAGCACTCATCCACAATCATCTGCCCCGGTATATGAGCGTAAACCACGCGTCCCTGGCTGTCGGTTTCCAGCAGACGACCGCCGACGTTGAGGCAAGCGGTGCCGCTGATTTTTCCGGCATCGAACAGGGCGTAGTTCGCGGTGCCACCGCCGATATCGATATTCAGTACCCGACACAGCCGTTGTTCAGAAAGGGTTTGCGCCCCGGCACCGTGACCGGCGATCACGGATTCGAGATGCGGCCCGGCGCTGGCGACGACAAAATCGCCAAGCGACTGGGAGAGCGTCATCACCGCAGGGCGAGCATTGCGGGTTTTCGCGCTTTCACCGGTGATGATGATGGCACCAGAATCAACGCTTTCCGGCGCAATGCCCGCTGCCTGATATTGCTCGAGGATTAAGGTTTTCAGTTCCGCTTCTTTTAAACCGCCCTGTTTATCGACAGGGGTAAAGAACACCGGGCTTTGCCAGCTAATTTCGCGTTTGATGAATTCGTAGCGCGGCACCTGCGACACCGCCGCACGGTTAACCAGCTCCAGGTGGGAGAAGATCACCTGGGTGGTGGTAGTGCCGATATCGATACCGACGCTCAGTAGCTGGCGAGTGTTCACGATTGTGCCTCCGCTTCGGTTTTAGCCGCGGTCGCGTCTTCTTTTGGCACCAGCATCATCGCCACGCCAATCGCCGTTACGCCGCCGATCAACTTGCCGACAATCATCGGGAAGATCATGGCGTTCATGTTGGCAGCGGCGAAGCCTAAGTGGTCACCCAGGGCGAAAGCAGCGGAAACGGCGAAGGCACAGTTGATCACTTTGCCGCGGGTATCCATCTGCTTCATCATGCCAAACATCGGGATGTTGTTGGCAAGCGTTGCCACCATGCCGGCTGCCGCGATGTTGTTCATATTCAGCACTTTACCGACGCTCATCAGCGGTTTTTCAAACCAGCGGGTCAGCAGCAGCACCATCGGATACGCCCCTAACAGCACGCAGGAGATAGAACCGATAACTTCAATGGCGCGCATCACTTCACCGGGTTTATCGCCAGGGGCCATGAAGATCGGATCCAGACCGGGGATCAGTTCCCAACCGAGCAGGAATTTCACTACCGCAGCGGCAAGACCGAGGGTGATCAATGCAACGAGGAACTTGGCGAAGATCTGGAAGCCGTTGATCATTTTTTCCGGGATGAATTTCAGCCCCAACGCCACCAGTACCGCGACGATAAGTACCGGGATCATGTTCATCAGGATCAGGGCAAAGGTGAATTCCACTGGCTGACCGTTGATCTGCACACCGGAATACATAGCCACCAGACCACCGGCAATACAGCCAATCGGAATGGTCACAATGCCCGCCAGCACGCCGAGCGCCAGATAACGACGGTCAGAAGGTTCGATAATGCCGAGCGCCACCGGAATGGAAAACACAATCGTTGGCCCCATCATCGATCCGAGAATTAACCCAGAGTATAGCCACGCTGCCACATCGCCGCCCGCCAGCTCTTTGGCGAGGAAGAAGCCGCCCATGTCGCACGCCAGCAGTGTTCCGGCGAACATCGATGGGTTAGCACCGAGCATTTCGTAAACCGGGATAATCACCGGCCCGAGTACGTGGGCCAGTACCGGTGCCAGCGCGGTCATACCAACCATCGCCAGGCCCAGTGCGCCCATTGCCATAAAGCCTTCTTCGAACTGGCCGCCGGATCCTTCGATACTTTTACCGAACTTACCGAGGAAACGAGCAGAACCGCCGAACTGCGACAGGATCCTGTCTACGGCAGCTATCAGCATAAAGAACATCATGATGTACATGATGATTTCGTTAATTCCCATCGCCTTTACTCCCTGTTAGTTGTTATTTATTGGCGGATGCGGCGTAAACGCCTTATCCGCCCTACATGTGCAATCCCGTAGGCCGGATAAGACGCGGCAAGCGTCGCATCCGGCACTTGCACCGCGCCATTGGCGGATGCGGCGTGAACGCCTTATCCGCCCTACATGTGCAATCCCCCAGGTCGGATAAGACGCGGCAAGCGTCGCATCCGGCACTTGCACCGCGCCATTGGCGGATGCGGCGTGAACGCCTTATCCGCCCTACATGTGCAATCCTGTAGGCCGGATAAGACGCGACAAGCGTCGCATCCGGCACTTGTACCGCGCCATTGGCGGATGCGGCGTGAACGCCTTATCCGCCCTACATGTGCAATCCCCCAGGTCGGATAAGACGCGACAGGCGTCGCATCCGGCATTTATTGCGCCGCCGCGTACAGGCCGACGATCTGCTCCAGGCTGGCAGTACGCGGGTTGCTGCGCAGACAAATATCTTCCAGCGCGGCCTGCGCCCATGCGCCGTAATGCGCAGATGCCGCACCAACATCGCCCAGTCGTTTACCAATCCCGACTTCCGCAATCAGCTCACTTACCGCGTTAATAGCATCACGATCGTCGGATTTTTTAGTTCGCAGCGCCCGACCAATCTGACTAAAGCGTTCGCGACAGACCATCCGGTTAAACTCCATCACCGTGGGCAGCAGCATGGCGTTCGCCAGTCCGTGCGGAATATGCAGCGCCGCCCCCGGCTGATGCGCCATCGCGTGACATAACCCAAGTCCGGCACTGGAAAATGCCATTCCCGCCATGCATGAAGCCAGCAACATACTCTCGCGCGCGGCAAGGTCGTGACCGTAGCCCACTGCTTTCGGCAGTGATTTGCCAATCATCGCAATGGCACCAATCGCCAGACTGTCGGTAAACGGTGTAGCGTTCAGCGCGCTGTACGCTTCAATGGCATGAGTTAACGCGTCGATACCGGTCATTGCCGTGACATGCGACGGCACACCTTCGGTCAGCGCGGCATCGAGAATCGCCACATCCGGCATCAACGAGGCATGTGCTAACACCTGCTTGCGCCCGCTCACCGCGTCGATAATCACCGTTACATTGGTGGTTTCAGAGCCGGTTCCGGCGGTAGTTGGAATGGCAATCAGCGGCAGACGCGGTTGCAGAACGCTGGTTTCAGACATTTCTGCCAGCGTGCTGTCGGGGTTCGTCACCAGCAACGCAACGGCTTTTGCCGCATCCAGCACCGAGCCACCGCCAAACGCGATCACCCCGTCACAGCCTGATTCGCGCAATTGCGCCACGGCGGCACACACGTCGGTGATGCACGGTTCGCCCACCGGACATGGCCAGAGCGTCATGGCGATGCCTTTAACGGCCAGGCTACGCGTCAGCCCAGCGGTCATCCCCGCCTGATGCAAAAAGCTGTCTGCCATCACGAACAGATGTTTCAGCCCACGCGTTTGTGCTTGCTGTCCGCAACTGCTCACCGCGCCCGGACCGCAAAGCGTCACCGGTGGAACGCTAAATGTTTTTACCCGTTGCAGATTCAGGGTATCGAACGCCTGAAAGAGCGCGGTCTGCAATTCATTTTGCATAGATCCCCTCCGCTTTCTCTCGCCCGCTACTGGCGATCGCCAGCGGGGTCATAAACAAACTGTGCTGCGGTAGATGCACCTGTAACGCCGGGAATTGTTTGCAAAACAGTTCCGCCACGCCCGGTTGCATACAGGAGCCGCCCGCCAGCCATAAATCAGTAATGCCCTGCCCTTCAATATGCCGGGCAACAATGTCCGCCATTTTTTCGTACACCGGCTTCACCGCAGGCCAAATCTCGTCACCGTGACCGCGCTTGTACTGCTCTGCCTCTTCCAGCGAAATACGGCGATTTCCGGCGAGAGTCAGAGAAATGTGATGTCCGCCGGTCGCTTCATCCGCTGAATAAGTCACCTTGCCCTTTTTCACGATGGCAATTCCGGTAGTGCCGCCGCCAATATCCACTACACCGGCGTTGTCCAGTTGCAGTAGATCCGCGACTGCGGTTGGCTCATCCAGCACATGGCTCACTTCCAGCCCGGCAGACTCCAGCACATTGATGGAAATACGCGGATCCGTACCTGGTGGAAATGAAGTCGCCGCACGGCTAAAACGGCGACCAAATTGCTGCTCGAGGGTATCGAGATGGCGACGAACAATCGTAACTGCACCGAAGAAATCCCAGACGATGCCGTCGCGGACCACATCGGCCCAGTCGAGGCATACCGCCACCGGCTGACCGTCGCCGTCGACAACCATCGACACCACATCGCAGGTGCCCAGATCCACCCCTAACCACAACGGAGACTCCGTGGTGGCGGGCGTCTGGTTACACAGCGTTGCCGCCGTTTGCAGACGCGGGGTAAGCCATTGTTCGTCGTGCGCCATCGGTTACTCCTTAAACAATGCGAAACGCATCGACTAATACACAGCGACGCAGACGGACAAACGTACGCGCGCTGGTTACCCCTTCACCGGTTGGCGTGGTGATGGTCATCGTGGTCCAGCCTTCCCCGCCCAGCCCCAGCCCGGCAATGCACGGTCCGTTCTTAACGAAAATACTGGTATCAATGGCGTTCGCCATTTGGTTCATGTTCTCGATATTGCGCGAGTGCATTGCCGCCGTGTGGTGGCAACCGCCTTCCAGTTTCACCGCCAGCGCAATGGCATCCGCCACGTTGGCGACGCGCACGACTGGCAGCACTGGCATCATCAGTTCGGTCACGGCAAACGGATGTTCTGCGGGGGTTTCTACAAACAGCAAGCGCGTTTCTTGCGGCACGTTCAGGCCGATTGCCGCCGCGATTTTCGCCGCATCGCGACCCACCCAGTCACGGCTGACGGTGCCTTTTCCGCACTCATCGATATTTTTCAGCAACACCGGTTGTAACTGCTGTGCCTGTTCTGCGGTCAGTTTCACCGCATGCTGGCCTTCCATCAGACGCATTAGTTCATCGGCTACGCTATCAACAACAATCAGCACCTTTTCATCGGCACAAATGATGTTGTTATCGAAAGAAGCGCCTTTGACGATAGACTGAGCGGCACGGGCGAGGTCGGCGGTTTCATCCACCACCACCGGCGGGTTGCCAGCACCTGCGGCAATCAGACGTTTATTGGTGTGTTTGCGCGCCGCTTCCACCACCGCTTCGCCGCCGGTCACCACCAACAGACCGATGCCCGGAAACTTGAATAAGCGTTGCGCGGTTTCGATATCTGGATTTGCCACAGTAACCAGTAAGTTTTCCGGCCCGCCTGCGGCAACAATCGCCTGGTTGAGCAACGTAATAGCCCGTTGAGAGACTTTTTTCGCCGCCGGATGCGGGGCAAAAATGACGCTGTTGCCCGCGGCAATCAGGCTGATGGCGTTATTAATTACGGTTGCCGCCGGGTTAGTGGAAGGCGTCACCGAAGCCACCACGCCCCAGGGCGCGTTTTCAATTAAAGTCAGGCCGTTGTCACCGGTCAGCACCTGTGGAGAGAGGCACTCAACGCCTGGCGTACCGCGTGCCTGAGCGACGTTTTTGGCAATTTTATCTTCTACGCGGCCCATACCCGTTTCACTGACGGCAAGTTCCGCTAAATCTCTGGCGTGTTTTTCGCCTGCTTCACGAATGGCAGCAATGGCTAACTGGCGCATTGCCACGCTTTTTAACCCTTGCTGGGCAATTTTGGCCGCCGCAACGGCGTCATCCAGGGAAGCAAAAACGCCCATCTCATGAACGGCGGCGGGCGACGTGTCACTGCTTTGCATTTTCAGCAGTACCGCTTTCACCACCTGTTCAATATCCTGTTGATTCATGATGTTCTGCCTTATTTGTGGAAAATTACCTGACCGCCAGAGACCACCTCATCGACAATGCCAATTACGCACAGATCGACCGGTGACGTTTCGCTTTTATGCGCCTGGCGGGCGGAACTGCCACTCACCAGCAACACCCACTCCCCGGTTCCCGCGCCAATATTGTCGATGGCGACGGCGCATTGCCCGTCAGGATTACCTTGTGGATCAATCATTTCCACCATCAGCAATTTGTCATGCGCCAGTCCGTGATGGCGTACGGTACAAACAATTTGTCCAGTGACGACTGCCAGTTTCATACCCGCCTCCGTGGCGTATTTCAGGTAAAAGCTCTCCTTACCCTCCGCGGAAGGTAAAAGAAAACGGAGAGAGCGTGACGCCCGGATCGACGTCACACAGGGTGATTACAGGTTGCTGCTATCGCCTTTCAGGCCGATCGGGAAGACCTCTTCCAGATCGCCGTGCGGACGCGGAATAACATGTACGGATACCAGTTCACCGATACGCTGTGCCGCTGCGGCACCGGCATCGGTCGCGGCTTTACAGGCTGCAACATCACCGCGAACCATGGCTGTACACAGGCCGCCACCAATCTGCTTAACACCAACCAGTTTGACGCGCGCAGCTTTCACCATCGCATCAGAAGCCTCAATCAGTGCAACCAGGCCCCGGGTTTCGATCATTCCTAATGCTTCCATTGTGCTTTCCTCTTTATCAGGGTCCAGAACGGGACCGTTCATTCAACCAGTGTTTGTAAACTGCTTTCGCGGTTCACTTCTGTCTGACGCGGCACAGCTGCCACCAGCGCCAGCTCGATAATTTCCTGCACGCTACAACCACGAGAGAGATCGTGCATCGGCGCGGCAAGTCCTTGTATCAATGGCCCGACGGCACGATATCCGCCAAGTCGTTGTGCGATTTTGTAGCCAATATTTCCCGCCTCCAGCGACGGAAAAACCATCACATTGGCTTTGCCCTGTAGCGGGCTGGCTGGCGCTTTTTGCGCCGCCACTTCCGGCACAAAGGCGGCGTCAAACTGCAACTCGCCATCGACGACCAGCTGCGGTGCGCGCTCACGGACGATTTCTGTCGCTTGCTGCACGTTGGCAACGCAGGGGTGACGGGCGCTGCCGTTACTGGAAAACGACAACATCGCCACGCGCGGCTCTTCTCCGGTGATGGCTCGCCAGGTTTCGGCGCTGGCAAGCGCGATATCCGCCAGTTGTGCCGCCGTCGGCTGTGGCACTACGCTGCAATCGGCAAAGCCCAACGCTGGACCGCTGTACTGTGGCAGCATCAGGAAAATGGAGGAGAGCGTTTTACAGCCTTGCTGCAAGCCGATAATGCGTAATCCGGCACGCAGCACATTCGCCGTGGAAGAGAGGTTGCCCGCGATACAGACATCCGCTTTACCGGCGCTGACCATTGCGGCGGCGAACATCAGCGGATCGGTAAGTTTTTCCAGCGCATCCGGCGGCGTTTTTTCGCCCGCGCGGGCCAGCCAGCGATGAGCAAATTCTTCCCGCATTGCGAGGTTGCTATGAGGATCAATCACCAGTAGCCCGTCCATCGCCACGCCGTGGCTGAGCGCAAACTGGCGAAGTTCAAACGGATTGGCGATAAGAACGGGCGTCGCCAGACTTTGTTGATACAGATATTGCGCGGCTTTCAGCACGCGTTGGTCTAACGCATCAGGAAAAACCACTCTGGCGGGCGCTCGCAACGCCAGTTCACGACAACGTTCAATAATCATTGCGTTTCCCCCAGTCGTTGTTGGATCTGCTTCACCGTTAGCGGCTGCTTCGTTACGCTCAAAATCATCATCACGTAAACCGTGCTGGAAAGGCGGTTCAGCGCCTGCAAGATGTCCGGGCGTAATACTTCAAAACTACGGGTAATAAACACCTGCGCCGCGACGGTTTCGGTTTCCCGCACTTTGGTGCGTAGCAGATTCAGCAACGCCGCATCGCGTCCGTGGCTGGCTTCCGGCACCAGATGATCGTGACCAAGATAGCGCAGCGGCTGGTGAGAAAGCCGATGCAGATCTTCGTCAGAAAGCCCGACAATCGCCTGGCAGGCCAGCGGTTCCCCCAGCGCATCGGCGCGCATAATGTTGCCAAGACGCGAGCGGATGTCCGCAAGCCACGGCTGCCACGGTTCTGCCAGTTCAATTTGCAGCCACACTGCCAGCGCAATGGTGCTGTCGAGAACAGCGCGAAAACCCAGACGCGGATCGCTTTTGGCGACCATTTTTTCCGCCGACAGGTGAGTCAGCGTGTCCGGCTTTTTCGCCACTGGCTGGTGACACAGTTCGCAGCACGCCTGCGGATGTTCATCACTACTGGTCAGCACGTGAACGGGCTGTAGCTGCTGCTGTTCATCGTCAACAAACAGGCGGCCCTGCTCGTCAATAAACTTGATGCGCAGATGGCGGCTTTCCAGTAACTCCCGGGCAGAGGGCGTCAGGCGACTGTCCGCAGGGAGATGGATCTCTGCGCCTTCGCTGAGCGTATGGTTCGCTCTTAGCCATGCTTCGGTGATGAAATCTTTCATAGGGATTGCCAGTTAGCCGGCCAGGCGACATACAGGAATTTCACACTGGATGTCGTACCAAATTCGATGCTGGAACCTTTCGGGATAAACATCACGTCGCCTGCTTTAGCGATCATGGTTTCGCCTTCATGGCGAACATGAAGCTCCCCTTCCAGTACCATGTCGATTTCGTCGTAGTTCAGGGTCCACGGGAAGAAGGCGTTCTCCCACTGCATAAAACCGGCGGCCATGCTGCTGCCGTCGTCTCCGGTCACGAGATCAGTCAAGCCTACGCAGTGCGGTTCCGCGCCATCGAAACGACCAAACTTCACGCTGCTGCCATCAATAACTTTGATGCCGCCTTTGCCGGTCACCGATTTAAAACTCGGCTGCATTGCCCCCTGCTCCAGCGACTGTTTTTCCTTCATCACTTTTTCCATCAGCTGCGCGACCAGGCTTTCGGTAAACTGGCCTTCCGGCAGCTGGGCGATGATGGTTTCGCGGATACGCTGGCTTTCAGTTTTATCGGCAGGCACGCTGACGGGAACAGATGCCGCTACTGGCGTCGATTCAGTGCATTCGGTGATGGTAAACCCCAGCAAGTCCGCCACTTCGCGGGCTTCCGGGGTAATAATGCTGGCGCGCAGAACCACAGACATTGCCTGTTCGCCGCGCGCATGTGCTTCACGAATATCATTCGCTGTGATGAGTTTTTTCACCTGCTTCCTCCTGTTCGGTGAGAGATGCCAGATAATTCACCAGTTGCTGCACGCTTTGCGGGTCGTGGCTGTTTAGCTCGAAAATCGGCTCTTCAAAACCAGTTTCAAGCAATAACTTTCGCGTTGCTGCGACGTCAGCATCCGGCATGTCCGTTTTACTGATGACGGCGATTTGCCGTTTGCTGGCACCAATATCCAGCAACCCGGCAGGCAATCGGCTTTCCGGGTCATTCGCGCCGTGGACATAAATCAGCATGTCCACATCCTGTAGCGTGGTAATTAAGGCGTGATACCAGCGGGGATGGCTAAAATATTCACCCGGCGTATCAATATCGCCCTTATCATTAAATTCCACGGCCTGTGTTTTTCTGGCGAGGGTATAATTCCCCTGCAACGCATTAAATAACGTTGTTTTTCCTGCCCCGACGGTACCCACAAACGCAATTCGTTTCATGAATGCCTCGTATTAACTTTTGGTCATTTCACAAAGCGTATAATTTAATAAGCGACCTAAACCACTGACGGTTTGTGATAACGCTTCTTCTACTGCACCCACCGAGCCATAAATCACCAGCGCGCCGCTAAAACGGTCGAGAAAACCGATATGCACATCGGCGGCTTTCAGCGCTAAATCACCGGCGATCATCGCCGTTTCGCCGGGTGTTAGCGTCATAATGCCGATTGCGCCCGCATCCGGAACGCCGATTTTCTTCGCCAGTTCCTCGCCGGGATGCGCGATGAGATGCGCCAGTGTGACCTGTTTGCCGGGCACAAATTCCTGAATGATGCGTTCTTTATCCATGAGTCGCCGCCTGTGAAAAACTTGCGTGTATCGTGACAATTTTTCGTCAGAGTAAATAACAAAATTCGGCAAGCGCGTTTAAAAGGTGAGGTAGATCACTAAGAATGGAGAGATATTTACTGTGATGCATAAACTTTCATATGCAACGCATGAATATAAATAAAATAATATCGAGATAGTTTATATGCTGCTTTTTTATTACTCGAAAACTTAGTAATAAGCTTTACTAATATATTGCAGTAAAACCGCTTACCCTGAATATTCAGGGTAAGCGTGAGAGTTAAGAATGAATTACAGCGGTTGGGTTTGCGCTTCAACCACGGCCAGCGCCACCATGTTGACGATACGACGTACGGATGCGATTGGTGTTAACACGTGAACCGGTTTCGCCACACCCATCAGCACCGGACCGACAGTCACACCTTCCGAGCTGGAAACGCGCAGTAAGTTGTAACTAATACGGGCAGCTTCCATGTTCGGCATCACCAGAATATTGGCGGAACCTTTCAAAGGGCTGTCCGGCATACGATCGCTGCGAATCGCTTCCACCAGCGCTGCATCGCCGTGCATTTCACCATCAATCATCAGTTCTGGCGCACGCTCCCTGACCAGTTCCAGCGCTTGACGCATTTTGCTCGACGACGGGCAGTCAGAAGAACCAAAGTTGGAGTGTGACAACAGAGCCACACGCGGCTCAATACCAAAACGACGAACAGTTTCTGCCGCCATCAAGGTGATCTCCGCCAGCTCTTCTGCGTCTGGCTCGTCATTGACGTAGGTATCGGCAATAAAAGTGTTACCACTCGGCAATAGCAGCGCGTTCATTGCACCTGCGGTGTGAACGCCATCGCGATAACCAAAGACATTTTTCACCACGCTGAAGTGTTCATGATAATCACCCACCGTACCGCAAATCATTGCATCGGCTTCGCCACGCTGAACCATGATCGCGCCGATCACTGTCGGGTTACTGATCAGCGCCCGCTGTGCCTGCTCCTGAGTTACACCACGGCGCTTCATGATCTGGAAGTATTCGGTCCAGTATTCTTTAAAACGCGGATCGGATTCGTTATTGACGATCTCAAAATCAACGCCCGCTTTGATCTGCAAGCCCAGTTTTTGAATGCGCATTTCGATCACGTTCGGACGACCGATAAGGATCGGTTTCGCCAGTCCCAGAGTCACCAGTTCCTGAGTAGCATGCAGAACGCGAGCCTCTTCCCCTTCCGGCAAAACAACGCGCTTCGGCGCTTTGCGGGCCTGGGAGAAAATCGGCTTCATAAACAGGTTGGTTTTGTAAACGAACTCAGTCAGCTTGTCGATGTAGACGTCGAAATCAGCAATCGGACGCGTCGCCACACCCGACTCCATCGCCGCTTTAGCGACCGCAGGAGCGATCTTAACGATCAAACGCGGATCAAACGGTTTTGGAATGATGTATTCCGGACCGAAGCTCAGATCTTGATCGCCATACGCCGAAGCAACGACTTCGCTCTGTTCCGCATGGGCCAGTTCTGCAATCGCGCGTACCGCCGCCAGTTTCATTTCCTCGTTGATGGCTGTTGCACCAACGTCCAACGCGCCACGGAAGATGAATGGGAAGCAAAGCACGTTATTAACCTGGTTCGGGTAGTCGGAACGGCCGGTACAGATGATGGCATCCGGACGCACTTCTTTCGCCAGCGGCGGCAGAATTTCTGGTTCCGGGTTCGCAAGCGCCAGGATCATCGGCGCACGAGCCATTTTCTTAACCATTTCCTGGGTCAGCACTTTCGGGCCGGAACAGCCCAGGAAAATATCCGCGCCTTCAATTACATCATCGAGGGTACGTTTGCCGT
Source organism: Escherichia sp. HH41S (assembly GCF_009820115.1). Lineage (NCBI taxonomy): Bacteria > Pseudomonadati > Pseudomonadota > Gammaproteobacteria > Enterobacterales > Enterobacteriaceae > Escherichia > Escherichia sp. HH41S. The sequence continues at coordinate 163,129 of NZ_VNXE01000020.1, read as the reverse complement.
CATCTACCACCGCATATGCGGCTTTGGTTTCCGCCATATTTGGCTCACGGCCCTGATAGATAACGCCTTTTGAATCACAAACCACGATGTTATGTTTTTGCAGCCCCAGCGCCACCAGCAGGTTCATACAGGCAATTGCTGCTGCACCCGCGCCGGAAACCACCATCCGCACGTCGGAGATGTTTTTCTCCACCACGCGCAATCCGTTGAGGATGGCTGCAGTGCTGATAATTGCCGTGCCGTGCTGATCGTCGTGGAATACTGGAATATTCATCCGCTCGCGCAGTTTCTGTTCAATATAGAAACATTCTGGCGCTTTAATGTCTTCGAGGTTGATGCCGCCGAAGGTCGGTTCGAGCGCAGCGACGACTTCAATAAATTTGTCCGGGTCAAGTTCATCAACTTCAATGTCAAATACATCAATCCCGGCGAATTTCTTAAACAGAACGCCCTTGCCTTCCATCACCGGTTTGCCTGCCAGCGCGCCAATGTTGCCTAACCCCAGCACCGCCGTACCGTTAGAGATCACCGCCACCAGGTTACCACGAGCGGTATATTTGTAGGCTTTTAACGGGTCTTTTTCGATTTCTAGACAAGGTGCGGCAACGCCTGGTGAGTAGGCCAGCGCCAGATCGCGCTGCGTTGCCAGAGGCTTGGTTGGAGAAACCTGGATTTTCCCTGGAACTGGAAATTCATGGAAATCAAGTGCACTTTGTTTTAACTGGTCATCCATTTGGTTGTTCCTTTCACGTAACGTTCACAAATAAAGTGTGTGAGCAACAGCCTTGCCCACAACGTGGCGCACATTATTACCTTGCCGGAGCCTACAGACTTTGAGCAAGTCCAAACTCTCACCATTAACATAATGTTTTGGTAATAATCCTATAACACTGATGTTACCTGCTTAATCCAGCAATACCATGCCTGTCTGCTATGCTTTTTTGATGCGTTTAGCGAAATTTCTCAGAAGTGTGAATTAACGCACTCATCTAACACTTTACTTTTCAAGGAGTATTTCCTATGAACGAGTTAGACGGCATCAAACAGTTCACCACTGTCGTGGCAGACAGTGGTGATATTGAGTCCATTCGCCATTATCATCCCCAGGATGCCACCACCAATCCTTCGCTGTTACTCAAGGCTGCCGGATTATCACAATATGAGCATTTAATAGACGATGCTATCGCCTGGGGTAAAAAAAATGGCAAGACCCAGGAACAACAGGTGGTCGCTGCATGTGACAAACTGGCGGTCAATTTCGGTACTGAAATTCTCAAAATCGTACCCGGTCGCGTGTCAACAGAAGTTGATGCACGCCTCTCTTTTGATAAAGAAAAAAGTATTGAGAAGGCGCGCCATTTGGTGGACTTGTATCAGCAACAAGGCGTTGAGAAATCACGTATTCTGATCAAGCTGGCTTCAACCTGGGAAGGAATTCGCGCGGCAGAAGAACTGGAAAAAGAAGGTATTAACTGCAACCTGACGCTACTGTTTTCTTTTGCTCAGGCGCGGGCCTGTGCAGAAGCAGGCGTTTTTCTGATTTCGCCGTTTGTCGGGCGTATTTATGACTGGTATCAGGCGCGTAAGCCGATGGACCCGTATGTGGTGGAAGAAGATCCGGGCGTTAAGTCAGTGCGCAATATCTACGACTACTATAAGCAACACCACTACGAAACCATTGTAATGGGCGCGAGCTTCCGTCGCACCGAACAAATCCTCGCCTTAACCGGCTGCGATCGACTGACTATTGCGCCGAATTTGCTGAAGGAGTTGCAGGAAAAAGTTTCTCCAGTAGTGCGTAAATTAATCCCGCCTTCTCAGACGTTCCCACGCCCAGCCCCGATGAGCGAAGCGGAGTTCCGTTGGGAGCACAATCAGGATGCAATGGCAGTAGAAAAACTCTCTGAAGGCATCCGCCTGTTCGCCGTTGATCAACGCAAACTGGAAGATCTTCTTGCCGTCAAACTATAAACCAGCCACGGAGTGTTATATGTCCCGAAAAGACCTTGCCAATGCGATTCGCGCGCTCAGTATGGATGCGGTGCAAAAAGCCAATTCTGGTCATCCCGGCGCGCCGATGGGCATGGCCGATATTGCCGAAGTGCTGTGGAACGATTTTCTTAAACATAACCCCACCGATCCAACCTGGTATGATCGCGACCGCTTTATTCTCTCCAACGGTCACGCGTCGATGCTGCTCTACAGTTTGCTTCATCTGACCGGTTACGACCTGCCGCTGGAAGAGCTAAAGAACTTCCGTCAGTTGCATTCGAAAACCCCTGGTCACCCGGAGATTGGCTATACGCCTGGTGTTGAAACCACCACCGGTCCACTTGGACAAGGTTTGGCGAACGCGGTCGGACTGGCGATAGCAGAACGTACACTGGCGGCGCAGTTTAACCAGCCGGATCATGAAATTATCGATCACTTCACCTATGTGTTTATGGGCGACGGCTGCCTGATGGAAGGTATTTCTCACGAAGTCTGTTCGCTGGCGGGCACGCTGGGGCTGGGCAAGCTGATTGGTTTTTACGATCACAATGGTATTTCCATCGACGGTGAAACCGAAGGCTGGTTTACCGACGATACGGCAAAACGTTTTGAAGCCTATCACTGGCATGTGATCCATGAAATCGACGGTCACGATCCGCAGGCGGTGAAGGAAGCGATTCTTGAAGCGCAAAGCGTAAAAGATAAGCCATCGCTGATTATCTGCCGTACGGTGATTGGCTTTGGTTCACCGAATAAAGCAGGTAAAGAAGAGGCGCACGGCGCACCGCTGGGTGAAGAAGAGGTGGCGCTGGCTCGACAGAAACTGGGCTGGCACCATCCGCCATTTGAGATCCCCAAAGAGATTTATCACGCCTGGGATGCCCGCGAAAAAGGCGAAAAAGCGCAGCAGAGATGGAATGAGAAGTTTGCCGCGTATAAAAAGGCTCATCCGCAACTGGCAGAAGAGTTTACTCGCCGGATGAGCGGTGGTTTACCGAAAGACTGGGAGAAAACGACGCAGAAATATATCAATGAGTTGCAGGCGAATCCTGCGAAGATCGCTACCCGTAAGGCTTCGCAAAATACGCTTAACGCTTACGGGCCAATGCTGCCTGAACTGCTTGGCGGTTCGGCGGATCTGGCTCCCAGTAACCTCACCATCTGGAAAGGTTCTGTATCGCTGAAGGAAGATCCGGCGGGCAACTATATTCACTACGGGGTGCGTGAATTTGGTATGACCGCTATCGCCAATGGCATTGCGCACCACGGCGGCTTCGTGCCGTATACCGCGACGTTCCTGATGTTTGTTGAATACGCTCGTAACGCCGCGCGGATGGCGGCACTGATGAAAGCGCGGCAGATTATGGTTTATACCCACGACTCAATTGGCTTAGGGGAAGATGGTCCGACCCACCAGGCCGTTGAGCAACTGGCCAGTCTGCGCTTGACGCCGAATTTTAGCACCTGGCGACCGTGTGATCAGGTGGAAGCTGCGGTGGGCTGGAAGCTGGCGGTCGAGCGTCACAACGGGCCGACGGCGCTGATCCTCTCAAGACAGAATCTGGCCCAGGTGGAACGTACGCCAGATCAGGTAAAAGAGATTGCCCGCGGTGGTTATGTGTTGAAAGACAGCGGCGGCAAGCCGGATATTATTTTGATTGCCACTGGTTCAGAGATGGAAATCACCTTGCTAGCAGCGGAGAAATTAGCGGGAGAAGGTCGCAATGTACGCGTAGTTTCCCTGCCCTCGACCGATATTTTCGACGCCCAGGATGAGGAATATCGGGAGTCTGTGTTGCCTTCTAACGTTGCGGCTCGCGTGGCGGTGGAAGCAGGCATCGCCGATTACTGGTACAAATATGTTGGTCTGAAAGGGGCAATTGTCGGGATGACGGGTTATGGGGAATCTGCTCCTGCGGATAAGCTGTTCCCGTTCTTTGGCTTTACCGCCGAGAATATTGTGGCAAAAGCGCATAAGGTACTGGGAGTGAAAGGTGCCTGATGGTGATCGCCGGATGCTGATTGCCGGATGCTGATTGCCGGATGCGACGCTGACGCGTCTTATCCGGCCTACCGCGTCTTATCCGGCCTGGCGCGTCTTATCAGGCTGACATGTTCCCGCTATTATGTTTAACGGGTGATCCACAACGTGGGCCAGGCGTCTGGTCCATGCCAGTTATCGCAGGTGGGTTCTGCAGCGTAACGCACCAGGCGAAAACGCTGACCGTCAAAGCGCCAGCGCGCCTGAATGCCACAATCGCTTAATCCGCGCCCTTTCGCTAAGGTCACCAGTTCACGCGATTTTTCATCGAATGTTGCGTTCATCAGTTCCAGTTCATTGGTCTCCTGACCGTTGTTGAACGGTAAACGCAACCGTACCGGGCGCGAGGCCAGTGGCTTTTTACGCGACACAATCCACGCAAGATCAATGGTGTTATACGCGCCTGCTTCACAGCTAATCATCATTAATGCTTTATCGTCGGTCAGCGCCGTAACGCTCACTTCACGACGCAACGGATCAAGCGAACAGCGCAGACCATTCATCCGCCAGTTACCGTAATCCAGCAAATCGTTACGTTCTTCACGAGAAAGAGGGGTCGGCGTCGGGTTCACTACCGCGACCTCTTTTAGCGCAGGTGCTGGCGGTACGCTGAGCGGCGGTTCGTCCCCTTTCTTTATCCAGGCGGTTTCACTGCCGAGGCGCTTTTGCTGAGCATCTATAAACAACAACGCCGCTTTTAAGCCACTCAGAGAAATGGTCTGATTGCCGTCGCGTAAGGTGATCGCCTTCCCTTCCTGAATCATCTGCAAAAACGCGGTGATGGTTGCCGTATCATCGGTTACTAATAACCATGGTGAAATCCGCCACTTGTCACCACTTAACGCCAACGGCTCGCCATCTAACAGCAGCCGTGGCGCTATCTCCCCTTCTGACGCATCCGGCGACTTCAACCCGCCGCGCTCAATACGTAAAACGGCATCGGTATGCGCCCCGGCGCTGCGGCTCAGGGTCATCACCAGTCCATTATGATTGCCCGTATTGCGCGCCACACAGAAATTTTGATTATTACAGGTGACCTGCCAGTCGGAAAATGCCCGTTGCGCTGGTGCCGCCCACACCAAAGACGTCGGCAATAAAGCGAAAAAAAAGAGAAGAAAAATGCGATAGCGCATGGACGGTACGACCCCAGAAGTTCAAACAAACAGCACAAGTCGTATCTTCGTTGCGCAGGTAGCGCGGCTCAATCGGATTTATCGGATTGAGCCAATAATAAACAACGAAATATTATTGTTATTTTTCAGTCCATTAAATGTGATGTTTGCAAATAGTTAAGCAATAACACCGTCTTACCGTCACGTATTTCGCCGCTTTTGATCATCTCCAGCGCCCGGCTGAACGGCAGCTCGAGCACTTCAATATCTTCATCTTCGACACCACCGCCCGCATTAGCGCGCTGGCTGTCACTGTATTCGGCGATAAAAAAGTGGATTAGCTCAGTCACGCCGCCTGGCGACATATACAGTTCAAATAATTTGCGGACTTCGCCAACTTCATACCCCGTCTCTTCAATCGCTTCTTTGCGAATACACACTTCCGGTTCGTCGTTATCCAGCAGCCCGGCGCAGGTTTCAATCAGCTGCCCGCTTTCATTGCCATTAACCCAGGTAGCGACGCGGAACTGACGAATCAGAACCACGGTCTTTTTCTTCGCGTTGTACAGGAGGATCGTCGCACCATTACCGCGATCGTAAACTTCACGTTTATGGCGGATAACTTCGCCATCTTTTCGCGTGAGATCGTAAGTTATGTTGTGCAGGGTGAAATAGTTATCGGAGAGAATTTTGTCTTTGATGAGGGTGATTTGTTGCGTCATACCGACTCCACAGCGCGAAATGAACAATTATCTTACGCTGTGAAGCCGGATTTGTCTGCGCAGGCTATTAGTGAGATTTGACTGATTTTATCCCCAGCCAGTCAATGATCCCCTGTGCCGCATGACGTCCTTCTGCCATTGCGGTAACCACCAGATCCGCACCACGCACGGCATCGCCACCTGCGAAGATTTTCGGATTCGTGGTCTGGTAACGGTACTGGCTTTCAACGTCCGCTACGATGCGGCCCCATTTATCTACCGTTACACCGTGCGACTCCAGCCACGGCATACCATGAGGATTAAAACCAAATGCCATGATCACCGCATCGGCTGGCATCACAAACTCACTGCCTTCCACCGGCACCGGACGCCGACGCCCCTGGGCATCCGGCTCGCCAAGACACGTACACAGGAAACGAATTCCGCAAACATGACCTTGCTCATTCAGCTCAAGCGCCACCGGCTGGACGTTAAATTCGAAGTTTGCCCCCTCTTCGCGGGCGTTCTTCACCTCCTTCTTCGAGCCAGGCATGTTAGCTTCATCACGACGATAAGCACAGGTGACGTTACTCGCGCCATGGCGCAGCGCGGTACGCACACAGTCCATCGCGGTGTCGCCACCGCCCAGTACCACGACATTGAGTCCGGCGGTATTGATAAACGGCTCTTCAGGTAACTCTTCAAGTCCCATCACCTGTTTAGTGTTGGCGATGAGGAATGGCAGCGCGTCATAAACGCCCGGCGCATCTTCATTAGGTAAACCCGCTTTCATGGAACGGTAAGTGCCTACGCCAACGAAGACCGCGTCGTATTGTTCCAAAAGCGAATCCAAAGAGACATCTTTACCCACTTCACAATTGAGTTCGAAGTGAATCCCCATCGCGCTGAAGATTTCCCGGCGACGCGCCAGCAGGGACTTATCCAGTTTGAAAGAAGGAATGCCGAAGGTGAGCAGGCCACCGATTTCTGGATGGCGATCATACACCGTCACCTCCACGCCATTGCGGATCAGAACATCCGCACAGGCTAGCCCTGCCGGACCTGCACCGATAATCGCCACCCGCTTATCCACTTTGGTGACATGGCTTAAGTCAGGACGCCAACCTTTCGCCAACGCCTGATCCGAAATGTAGCGTTCGATGTTGCCGATAGTTACCGCTCCGTGCTCATCGCGAATGGTGCAGGCTCCTTCGCACAGACGGTCTTGCGGACAAACGCGTCCGGTAATTTCTGGCAGGGTGTTGGTCTGGTGAGAAAGCTCGACGGCGGCGTCGATATTTCCGGCTTTCACCAGCTCTATCCACTGCGGAATGTGGTTATGCAGAGGGCAGGTCCATTCACAAACGCTGTGCTCGCCGCACTTCAGGCAACGCGAGGCTTCCCGTTGTGCCTGGTCGGCGCGAAATGGCAGATAAATTTCATCAAAACCAGTTTTGCGCGCTTCAATCGCCAGTTTATCCGGCTCGCCTCGCGCGGGGGTTGCCTGCATTTGCTCGACTTTACTCATCGCCGGCATTTCTGGTGCCCCAGTACTGGCATGCCACGGTTGATGCTCCTGACGTGCGGTGCGCAGGCGGCGAGATTTCGCTATGCCGGAAAGTGCGGCGTCAGTGACCAGTTGCAGAGCGTCCGCCGGACAATTCTCGACACAGGCAGGACCACTTTCGCGACCTGCACAAAGGTCGCATTTATGCGCCGTGGCTTTAACTTTGCCTGCCGCGACGGGTGTCAGGACGATTTGCATCGTACCAAATGGACAAGCTACCACGCAGGATTTACAGCCAATACACTTTTGCTGATTGACCTGAATGCTGTCATCAACATGGCTGATCGCGCCATTAGGGCAACTACGGGCGCAGGGCGCATCTTCGCAATGGTGACAGGTCACCGCACTACGTTGCTGCTGATGTTTGATAACCGTAATTCGGGGATGAAAATGGTGTTGGCTCAGGACATGTTGCTCATCATTGTGAGCCATGACACAGGCGATTTCACAAGCATGACAACCCAGACATTGCTGACTGTTGGCCATAATAAAACGATTCATAACGACCTTCTTTTTTGGTTGTAAAAACCTTATTCTTTATATGAGTGTTGTTATTACCCGACTTACAGGGGAATCGGCAATGTTCATGTGCCCAGAATAAGTCACTATTTCGCTATAAACTGTGGCAGATCAAATAATCCCATCACTGATTAAATTGCATTTCAGCAAACTGGAACATTAATGATTTTATGTGGAGAAGACGCGTGTGATTGTTAAACGCCCCGTCTCGGCCAGTCTGGCCCGGGCCTTTTTTTACATTGTGCTGCTGTCGATTCTTTCCACGGGTATCGCTCTGCTAACGCTGGCGAGCAGTTTGCGCGACGCTGAGGCTATCAATATTGCCGGATCGTTGCGTATGCAGAGTTACCGCCTGGGCTACGACTTGCAAAGCGGCAGTCCACAACTCAATGCGCATCGCCAGCTGTTCCAACAGGCACTGCACTCACCGGTGTTAACCAATCTCAACGTCTGGTATGTGCCAGAGGCAGTAAAAACCCGCTATGCGCATCTGAATGCCAACTGGCTGGAGATGAATAATCGGCTCAGCAAGGGCGATTTGCCGTGGTATCAGGCCAATATTAATAATTATGTTAATCAGATAGACCTGTTCGTGCTGGCTTTACAGCACTACGCCGAACGCAAAATGCTGCTGGTGGTGGCGATCTCCCTGGCTGGCGGCATCGGTATTTTCACGCTGGTCTTTTTTACTCTGCGCCGCATACGCCATCAGGTGGTTGCCCCGCTGAATCAGCTGGTTACCGCCAGTCAGCGTATTGAACACGGCCAGTTCGATTCGCCGCCGCTGGATACCAGTCTGCCCAATGAGCTGGGACTGTTGGCCAAAACCTTTAACCAGATGTCGAGCGAGCTGCATAAATTGTATCGTTCGCTGGAAGCTTCAGTAGAAGAAAAAACCCGTGATCTCCACGAGGCCAAGCGTCGCCTGGAGGTGTTGTATCAGTGTTCGCAGGCGCTGAACACCAGCCAGATAGATGTGCATTGTTTCCGCCATATTTTGCAGATTGTTCGCGACAATGAAGCGGCTGAATATCTGGAATTGAATGTCGGTGAAAACTGGCGGATTAGTGAAGGGAAACCAAACCCCGAATTGCCGATGCAGATTTTACCGGTAACGATGCAAGAGACGGTTTACGGCGAACTGCACTGGCAAAATAGCCACGTGTCATCATCAGAACCGCTGCTTAACAGCGTTTCGTCGATGCTGGGGCGCGGTTTGTACTTTAATCAGGCGCAGAAGCATTTTCAGCAGTTACTGTTGATGGAAGAACGTGCCACCATCGCACGGGAATTACATGATTCGCTGGCCCAGGTGCTTTCTTACTTACGTATCCAGTTGACGTTACTTAAACGTTCGATACCGGAAGATAACGCCACCGCACAAAATATCATGGCCGATTTCTCCCAGGCATTGAATGATGCTTATCGACAGTTACGCGAGCTGTTGACCACGTTCCGCCTGACGCTGCAGCAAGCGGATCTTCCCTCCGCGTTGCGGGAAATGCTGGATACGTTACAAAATCAAACCAGCGCAAAACTGACTCTCGACTGCCGTCTGCCAACACTGGCGCTGGATGCGCAAATGCAGGTGCATTTGTTGCAAATTATTCGCGAAGCGGTACTCAATGCGATGAAGCACGCCAACGCCACCGAAATTGCCGTCAGCTGCGTCACCGCGCCGGACGGCAATCACACAGTCTATATCCGTGATAACGGGATTGGCATCGGAGAACCGAAAGAACCCGAAGGTCACTATGGTCTGAATATTATGCGCGAACGCGCGGAACGACTGGGTGGAACGCTGACTTTTTCACAACCTTCCGGTGGCGGCACGTTAGTAAGTATTAGCTTTCGCTCTGCGGAAGGTGAGGAAAGCCAGCTAATGTAATGCCACCTACTGACCAAAGAATACTTGCACTTAAGGTTCAGTATAAAAGGGCATGATAATTTACATTAACTCCTTTTTTTCTCCACGATTGGTCCGTACCTTGCCGCTACATTGAAGCAAGGCATGCCAACAACGATACGCAGAAACACGAGGTCCTCTTTTAATGGCGAATTTCTTTATTGATCGCCCCATTTTTGCCTGGGTGCTGGCAATCCTGTTGTGTCTGACAGGAACCCTGGCGATTTTCTCATTGCCCGTTGAACAATACCCGGATCTTGCACCGCCTAATGTGAGAGTAACCGCTAACTATCCCGGCGCATCGGCTCAGACGCTGGAAAACACCGTGACCCAGGTTATCGAGCAAAATATGACCGGCCTCGATAATCTCATGTATATGTCGTCTCAAAGCAGTGGCACCGGTCAGGCATCTGTCACCTTAAGTTTTAAAGCGGGCACCGATCCGGACGAAGCAGTGCAGCAAGTACAAAACCAGCTGCAATCAGCCATGCGAAAGTTGCCGCAGGCGGTGCAAAATCAGGGCGTGACGGTGCGTAAAACCGGCGATACCAACATTCTTACCATTGCCTTCGTCTCTACCGATGGTTCGATGGATAAGCAGGATATTGCCGATTACGTTGCCAGTAATATTCAGGACCCATTAAGCCGCGTGAATGGCGTCGGGGATATCGATGCCTATGGTTCGCAATATTCAATGCGTATCTGGCTGGACCCGGCGAAACTCAACAGTTTTCAGATGACGGCTAAAGATGTCACTGATGCCATTGAGTCACAGAACGCGCAGATTGCGGTTGGGCAACTTGGTGGTACGCCTTCCATCGATAAGCAGGCGCTCAACGCCACCATTAACGCCCAGTCACTGCTGCAAACACCAGAACAGTTCCGCGATATCACCTTACGGGTGAATCAGGACGGCTCAGAAGTAAGGCTGGGCGATGTCGCCACCGTCGAAATGGGGGCAGAGAAATACGATTATCTCAGCCGCTTCAACGGTAAGCCAGCCTCCGGGCTGGGGGTAAAACTGGCCTCCGGCGCGAACGAAATGGCAACAGCGGAGCTGGTACTCAATCGTCTCGACGAACTGGCGCAGTACTTCCCACATGGACTGGAATACAAGGTGGCATATGAAACCACCTCATTTGTTAAAGCCTCCATTGAAGACGTGGTGAAAACGCTGCTGGAAGCTATCGCCCTGGTTTTCCTCGTTATGTATCTGTTCTTGCAAAACTTCCGTGCCACGCTGATACCAACTATCGCCGTGCCGGTGGTGTTGATGGGAACCTTCTCCGTACTTTACGCCTTCGGTTACAGCGTCAACACCTTAACCATGTTCGCGATGGTGCTGGCGATCGGTCTGCTGGTGGATGACGCCATCGTGGTGGTGGAAAACGTCGAACGTATTATGAGTGAGGAAGGACTCACTCCTCGCGAAGCCACACGTAAATCGATGGGGCAGATCCAGGGGGCACTGGTCGGGATTGCGATGGTGCTTTCGGCGGTATTTGTACCAATGGCCTTCTTCGGCGGCACCACCGGTGCCATCTATCGCCAGTTCTCTATTACCATTGTTGCGGCGATGGTGCTGTCAGTACTGGTAGCGATGATCCTCACTCCGGCTCTGTGTGCCACGCTACTTAAGCCACTGAAAAAGGGTGAGCATCACGGGCAAAAAGGCTTTTTTGCCTGGTTTAACCAGATGTTTAACCGCAACGCCGAACGCTACGAAAAAGGGGTGGCGAAAATTCTCCACCGTAGCCTGCGCTGGATTGTGATTTATGTCCTGCTGCTTGGCGGCATGGTGTTCCTGTTCCTGCGTTTGCCGACGTCGTTCTTGCCACTGGAAGACCGGGGCATGTTTACTACCTCGGTACAGTTGCCCAGCGGTTCAACTCAGCAACAGACCCTGAAAGTCGTTGAGCAAATCGAGAAGTATTACTTCACCCATGAACAAGACAATATCATGTCGGTGTTTGCCACCGTTGGTTCTGGCCCCGGGGGGAACGGGCAAAACGTGGCACGAATGTTTATCCGCCTGAAAGACTGGAGCGAACGCGACAGTAAGACCGGCACCTCGTTTGCCATTATCGAACGTGCAACGAAGGAATTTAATAAGATTAAAGAAGCTCGCGTTATCGCCAGCAGCCCGCCAGCAATTAGCGGCCTTGGCAGTTCTGCGGGTTTTGATATGGAGTTGCAGGACCACGCTGGTGCGGGTCACGATGCGCTGATGGCAGCACGTAACCAGTTGCTGGCTCTGGCGGCGGAAAATCCGGAGTTAACCCGTGTACGCCATAACGGCCTTGACGACAGTCCGCAGTTGCAGATTGATATCGATCAGCGTAAAGCTCAGGCGCTGGGCGTTGCTATCGACGATATTAACGACACGCTGCAAACCGCGTGGGGTTCAAGCTATGTGAATGACTTTATGGATCGCGGTCGAGTGAAGAAAGTCTATGTGCAGGCCGCTGCGCCATATCGCATGCTGCCAGATGACATCAATCTCTGGTATGTACGAAATAAAGATGGTGGCATGGTCCCCTTCTCTGCTTTCGCGACCTCACGCTGGGAAACAGGCTCGCCGCGTCTGGAACGCTATAACGGTTATTCAGCGGTAGAGATTGTCGGGGAAGCCGCGCCGGGGGTCAGCACCGGTACGGCAATGGATATTATGGAATCGTTAGTGAAGCAGTTGCCAAGCGGCTTTGGTCTGGAATGGACGGCGATGTCGTATCAGGAGCGACTCTCCGGCGCGCAGGCTCCGGCGCTGTATGCCATTTCATTGCTGGTGGTATTCCTGTGTCTGGCAGCGCTGTATGAAAGCTGGTCGGTGCCGTTCTCGGTAATGCTGGTCGTGCCGCTGGGCGTTATCGGCGCGCTGCTGGCAACCTGGCTGCGCGGGCTGGAAAACGACGTTTACTTTCAGGTAGGCCTGTTAACGGTGATTGGTTTATCGGCGAAAAACGCCATCCTGATCGTCGAATTTGCTAACGAGATGAACCAAAAAGGCCACGACCTGTTTGAAGCGACGCTCCACGCCTGCCGTCAGCGTTTACGTCCGATTCTGATGACCTCTCTGGCCTTTATCTTCGGCGTATTGCCAATGGCAACCAGCACAGGGGCCGGTTCCGGTGGCCAGCATGCGGTGGGTACTGGCGTAATGGGCGGGATGATTTCGGCCACGATTCTGGCTATTTACTTCGTGCCGCTGTTCTTTGTGCTGGTGCGCCGCCGCTTCCCGCTGAAGCCACGCCCGGAATAAGCAATTAAAAAGGCGACATACCAATGTGTCGCCTTTTTCAACTTTCCGATAAAGAACCTGTTCAGCAGGTACTTTCTGTTTGTACTTTGTCTCAGGAATTACTTACGAAGCATAACTTCGATAAAGTCTTTCCAGTTCCCCAGTTCACGTTCAATCATAACAACCTCTCTTATAATTATGGGTATTCTACGGAAACAATATACCGTGGTGAAGCTAATTTACTCGATTGCTGCGATGACTACCTCCGGGGGACAAACTTTATGTAAATACTATGGTCCTGCAGTAATGATTTGTATGTGATACACAGCAACATTTCGAGATATTCATACGGAATCTAGTACTGGTTTAATTCTGTTTAAAATACAGGCAGATAACAAGATGAATATTCTTAATGCTTACGTTAAAAATGTTTAATATTATTTAATAGTTGTTAATTTGAATACTTCGATAATGTTATATTTCTTGATAATCATTTGCAGGCAAAATGTTTTCACCCTTAAATGAGTATTTATTCTCATAAATCGAAAAAGGATTCACTATGGTTACTCTTTACGGCATTAAAAATTGTGACACCATTAAAAAGGCTCGCCGTTGGCTGGAAGCCAATAACATCGCCTATCGTTTTCATGATTACCGCATTGATGGGCTGGACAGCGGATTATTGAACGGTTTTATCAACGAATTAGGCTGGCAAGCGTTACTCAACACCCGTGGTACAACCTGGCGTAAACTGGACGAAACCACCCGCAATAAAATCACCGATGCGGCCTCTGCGGCGGCATTAATGACTGAAATGCCTGCAATTATCAAACGCCCATTGCTCTGTGCGCCCGGGAAGCCTATGCTGCTGGGTTTCAGTGATTCCAGTTATCAGCAATTTTTCCATGAGGTGTAGTCTATGTCGTGCCCGGTTATTGAGCTGACCCAGCAGCTTATTCGCCGCCCATCCTTAAGCCCTGATGATGCGGGATGTCAGGCAATCATGATCGAACGTCTGCAGGCGATCGGTTTTACCGTTGAACGCATGGACTTTGCCGATACGCAAAACTTTTGGGCGTGGCGTGGGCAGGGCGAAACGTTAGCCTTTGCCGGACATACCGACGTGGTACCGCCTGGCGACGCCGACCGTTGGATTAATCCGCCGTTTGAACCAACCATTCGTGACGGCATGTTGTTCGGGCGTGGTGCGGCAGATATGAAAGGCTCACTGGCGGCGATGGTGGTAGCAGCAGAACGTTTTGTCGCGCAACATCCCAACCATACAGGTCGACTGGCATTTCTGATCACTTCTGATGAAGAAGCCAGTGCCCACAACGGTACGGTAAAAGTCGTCGAAGCGTTAATGGCGCGTAATGAGCGTCTCGATTACTGCCTGGTCGGCGAACCATCGAGCATCGAAGTGGTTGGTGACGTGGTGAAAAATGGTCGTCGCGGATCGTTAACCTGCAACCTCACCATTCATGGCGTGCAGGGGCATGTAGCCTACCCGCATCTGGCTGACAACCCGGTACATCGCGCAGCACCTTTCCTTAATGAATTAGTGGCTATTGAGTGGGATCAGGGTAATGAATTCTTCCCGGCGACCAGTATGCAGATTGCCAATATTCAGGCGGGAACGGGCAGTAACAACGTTATTCCGGGTGAACTGTTTGTGCAGTTTAACTTCCGCTTTAGCACCGAACTGACGGATGAGATGATCAAAGCGCAGGTGCTTGCCCTGCTTGAAAAACATCAACTGCGTTATACGGTGGATTGGTGGCTTTCCGGGCAGCCATTTTTGACCGCGCGCGGCAAACTGGTGGATGCGGTCGTTAACGCGGTTGAGCACTATAATGAAATTAAACCGCAGCTACTGACCACAGGCGGAACGTCTGACGGGCGCTTTATTGCCCGCATGGGGGCGCAGGTGGTGGAACTCGGGCCGGTCAATGCCACTATTCATAAAATTAATGAATGTGTGAACGCTGCCGACCTGCAGCTACTTGCCCGTATGTATCAACGTATCATGGAACAGCTCGTCGCCTGATGAGTGGTTCTGCAAGAGGAAATAAGCATGGACTGGCTGGCTAAATATTGGTGGATTCTGGTGATTGTCTTTTTGGTAGGCGTCCTGCTGAACGTGATTAAAGATCTCAAGCGCGTCGACCATAAGAAATTTCTCGCCAACAAACCGGAGCTTCCCCCGCATCGTGATTTCAACGATAAGTGGGACGATGACGATGACTGGCCGAAAAAGGATCAACCGAAGAAGTAAGCTAAGTGGCCGGATAAGGCGTTAATGCCGCATCCGGCAATGGTGAACGATGCCTGATGCGACGCTCACGCGTCTTATCAGGCCTACCAGGCTATTATTGCATCATTTCAATTACATCATCATCGCCAGGTTTGCCACCACTTAGCGCTTCGTCGAAATAATGTTTCGGAATGGTATAACGCAAGTGATCCAGGGCAAATTGCATACTGCGATTGTCGATTGCATGGCCTAAATCCTCCACAATATCCAGCGTCACATCACCACCTGCACTGATTAACGCTTCCTGCGCCGCAACCGCATGCGCCAGATCGATAACCGGATCTTCACCGCCATGAATCAAGTGAATTGTCGTGGCTGTAGACGCGGTTTCCGGCAAGCTGGCGTAACGTCCGTTAAAGGCAATGACGCGCGAAGCAAGACCCGGTTCGGCTTTAATGCTCTCCAGTGCCATAATCGCGCCTTGTGAGAAACCGATTAGCGCCGTGGCGTTAGCCCCTACTCCGCTCTGTTTCTGCCAGTAGCGCACCGTCTCAATAAACGTCGGCATGATGGCATCCACACGCGCCTGGCGATTATCTTCCGTAATACCCTGCACCGAAAACCACTGACGCCCCGCCGGATTACCGCTCGGCTCCGCGCCACCGACGCTCACCACCAGTGCATCAGGAAACAGCGGCGCAAACCAGCTGCCGATCTCACCCATCGCTACCGGGTTATCCCCGACACCGTGGAAAAGCAGTAACAACTGTTGTGCAGGTTTATCCGGGCTTTGAACAACAAAATGGTCATGTTTCATGGCGAACTCCTTAACTGATGTCATTAATTTTACGCCGCTGACTCACAATGACCATGGGAGAAAATTGAAGGAGTCAGTGAAAAAATTGCCATTGCGTTATGCGATCGCGCAGACGCTCAGTGCGAACATTATCAAGTGCGAACAGCGCCTGCGCGGCCTCTTCTCGCTGACGGGCCAGTAACATCTTGCGGCCTGAAAGTTTAAGTGTGGTACATAACTGCGCGTCACTGGCGTTTTTCTGTAAACGACCACGCAGCGCCGGTAATGCCAGTTCACTGGTTTGTAGCAGACGCGTTAAGCAACCTAACGACGTTAATAGCGGACGATGAGCGAAAGCAAAACCGGCCAGTTCAAGCCAGTCGTCCTCAGAAAGGACGGCATCATTTCGTGGATCGACGGGGAGCCTTTCGCCATTCCACTGCGTGAGAGCATGCGCATCGCGACGTAAACGGTAATGCTCATGTTCCGCCAGCTGTTTACCCGCTTCACTCATAGGTAACAGCGCCATCGCCGTATAGCAACCGCTGCTGGCTTCACGATGATTACCCATTCGCACCAGCACAAAACCGCAGCGTTGCCAGAAACGCCATAACTCCTCGGTGTAACCAAAACTCACCGAAAGATAGTCGAGGTCATGCGTATAGTTTAAAGCACGGGCAATAAGCTGTTGCCCAACGCCTTCACGCTGACGAGCTGGATGAACAGCTATCCTGCTGACACGTCGTCCGCGCAATGTCGCTGCCAGTGGATTGCTGCCGTGCGCCGCCAGCGACTGGGCCACCAGATTACCGCGCGGGCGACGAAAACCTGCCCATACCGCCTGGCTGAGTTCTTGAGATAATCCGCCCTCCTCGACCAGCCACAGCGCCCCGGCGATCTCGTTTTCACAAGCCGCCTGGAAAAAATGTTGCCCAGGTACATCCATCATGCGGCGTAAATCCAGCGGCGAGGTCCGGTAGTGCGCGCCAGACAATAGCTGATATACCTTTAACGGTGTATCCGGATCGCTTCGCCATAAGGTCTGTTCAAAAGCGGAAATGACGATGTCACCTTGTGGTTCGTGAGTGAAGTTTTCATCGTCAAAAACCAGTGCCTCGCTGACCATTTTTTCCAGCGGGCATCCCTGCGCCCAGCGGATCGGCTGTTGCAATTCGAAACGGTGTAAATGCGGGAAACGCGCACAAAATTTCAGCAAAAAACCACGTCCGGTACCTTCGTAGCCCTGCACCGTAGTGGTTAACAACGTTCGAGGAAAACGCGATACCAGTTGATGCAACAACGGCGCAGGTATGGCTGCGGCTTCATCGACCACCAGCCAGTCGGCTTGCTCATCGCTGGCTAACAAGGCATCCGGCGCAATAAAGCGAAACTTTTCGCCCGCAAATTGTGCCAGTACATCCGTTGCCGCTTTTGCAGGCGCGGTGACAATCGCACTGCCCGCAATACGAGAAATGAGTTGCCCTGCCAGCGCCGACTTACCGCGCCCACGCGCAGCAGTTACCGCTGACACACCCGGCGGCATGGTGAGTAGCTGCTGTAAGAGTTGCTGTTGTTCTGGTTGTGGTGCGCCAGTCGCGGGTTGCCAGTCAGTACGGGGAATAAAATGCGTCAACGTGAACGGCTGGTTTTGCCGCCAGAGGATAGCGTCGTGATCCGCCGTAAGTACGCGTTTGAGGTGCCGGACAAAATGCGGCGTGGCAATAGGGTCAAGGCAATCACTCCAGCGCAGCGAATCGGCATCAGGTTGGTTTTCCCACTCTTCCCATACAGGGAGTAACAACACCAGCCAGCTTCCCGCTTTCAACGTTCCGCTAAGTGCCGCAAAGGCAGCGGCATCAAAGCCCTGGCGGGCGTCGAATACCGCATGCCGGAACTCGCGCCCAAGTAAAGTTTGTAGCGCCGAGGGAGTACAGTGGTTTTCAGCGACTGGCTGCGGTGAAACCCACAACCAGTCGCCAGGTAAAGCATCACGCAACTTAAGCGCACAGTTAAAGCACCAACGTTCTTCCCCGCTCAACACCAGCAAGCGGCGGATCCCTTCACGTTTCATTTGCGCTGTTAATGGGTGAAGCGCAGTCAGTTCAGCCATCCCTGCCCCGAAAGTTAAATGCTTTTACCAAAAGTATTGCATTGTGCCGGATCGCCGCTGTCGAAACCACGTTTAAACCAGCTGTAGCGTTGCTGAGAAGTGCCATGAGTGAAACTGTCTGGTACGACTCGCCCCTGACTTTGCTGCTGTAAACGGTCATCGCCGATGGCCTGCGCCGCATTCAGCGCTTCTTCCAGATCGCCGGTTTCCAGAACGCCTTGCTGCTGCATGCTATGCCCCCAGACACCGGCAAAACAGTCGGCCTGGAGTTCCATACGCACAGATAAGCGGTTTACTTCCGCCTGCGTCGCGTTTTGTTGCAGTTGACGGACTTTCGGCTCGATGCCTAACAGTTTCTGCACATGATGACCGACTTCATGGGCGATAACGTACCCCTGGGCAAAATCGCCATCCGCGCCAAGTTTGTCTTTCATGTCATCATAGAAGGAGAGATCGATATAAACCGTGCCATCCGCCGGGCAATAGAACGGTCCCATAATGGACTGGCCCGCCCCGCAGCCGGTGCGCGTCATTCCACGGTACATGACCAGCTTCGGTTGCTGATAGGTTTTACCCATCTTCTCGAATTGCTGTCCCCAGGTGTCTTCCGTGGTTGCCAGAATCACCGAGGTGAATTTTGCGGCTTCGTCTTCATTAGGGCTAATTGACCGCGTTGATTGTTGTTGGGAAACCGGCTGTCCGGTCATCAATCCGGTTAAATCAACGCCATAGTAGCCTGCAACCAGCACGACTATCAGTAAAATCAGCCCGCCTTTACCGCTTGGCAGACGGAAACCGGGACCGCCCATTGACGGACCACCGGAGCTATTGCGCCTGTCTTCAACATTGTCACTTTCACGTCGCCCTTGCCAACGCATAGATACCTCAACAATATATTCATTATAGAAATGATCGTAGGTGGTTCAGAGGAAGATTACCACAGGAAAGCGGGATGAAATGGCGGAGGAATGAGCGTTCAATGCACATCTTATGAGAGCGGTTGTCTTGCCGTGCCAGCAGCACGGCAAGATGATGAATAGAAAAATCAGTCCAGCTGTACACCCAGGCGGCGGGCAACGGCTTCATAGGCTTCGATCAGGCCACCGAGGCTCTGGCGGAAACGGTCTTTATCCATTTTCTCCAGCGTTTCTTTGTCCCACAGGCGGCTGCCGTCCGGGGAGAACTCATCGCCCAGAACCACTTCGCCTTTGTACAGACCAAACTCCAGCTTGAAGTCGACCAGAATGAGACCAGCATCATCGAACAGTTTTTTCAGCACGTCGTTCGCTTTGTAGGTTAGCTCTTTCATACGCGCCAGATTCTCTTTGCTCACCCAGCCAAAGGTTTCGCAGTAAGATTCGTTGACCATCGGATCGTGCATGGCGTCGTTTTTCAGGAACAGATCGAACAGCGGCGGGTTCAGCTCAATACCTTCTTCGATTCCAAGACGTTTCACCAGAGAGCCAGCAGCACGGTTACGCACGACACACTCAACCGGCACCATATCCAGCTTTTTCACCAGACATTCGGTATCGGAGAGCAGACGCTCCATTTGAGTCGGGATACCCGCTTCAGCCAGTTTGCTCATAATGAAGTAGTTGAACTTGTTGTTCACCATACCTTTGCGATCAAACTGCTCAATGCGCGCGCCATCCCCTGCTGACGTATCATTGCGGAATTCGAGCACCAACAGGTCCGGGTTTTCCGTGCTGTATACGGTTTTCGCTTTACCACGATACAACTCAGCTTGTTTTTGCATCTTTATCACTCCTGGGTGTGAATTAACGTTTTAAAATCTTTTGCTGTCTGATGTGCCGGATGTTTTGTCGAATGCGGCAAGAACGCCTTATCCGACCTACGTCCGACAAACAAATTTCGTGCGAATTACCGCTAAAATCGCGTTTTTCTGCCGACGCACACGTTTGCGTATCATATCAGAAAAAAGGGCCGGATGACTCCAGCCCTGTATTTTTACTTGCTAAACGCAGCCTGGAAGACAGCTACCAGTGCGTCGTTCTGACTCTGAGTCAGAGTATGACCTTTCGGATCGATGAACTGTAGGCTGCTGCGGTTATCTAAATCGCCAACCTGCAGTTTATAGTCACCGGATGCCAGGCCTGGATCGCTCGCGCCCAGCTCCTGCCAGTCGCTGTCAGACAGCGGCTTGTAAGTTACGGCCATGTTGCCCTGCGAACGGGTGCTGTCGGTCACTTTCATGCCCACTTTTTCCAGCACCGCTGGCAGACGTTGCCAAACCACATTGAACGGCCCGCGTACGACCAGCATCGGTAAACCGGTGTCATCAGCTGCACTTTGTACATCCATAGTGGTGGAGGCACGATTTTGCGCAGCGTTCGCGGCGTCAGTGGCAGATTTATCCAGACCGGCGGAAATAACGTTCATCATCTCCGTGCTGTAACGCTGCATGGAAGCCGCGTCTGCAACCGGTTTGCCCGCCTGTTCCAGGTTCAGCAGTTTAACCGTAACCGCCTGCTGATAACCCTGCGGCTTAACAGAGATTTGATAACGACCACGATACTGCTCGTCTTCGTCCAGACGGTTCCATTGTACCCAATCGGTGGTCAGCGTCTGACCCGCATCATCACGTTGGGTGATGGTGTAGTTTTTCGCCTGCAGCACGCTAACCACCTGCGGCCACAGAGTATTGCCACGACCATTTTCCACCAGCAATGAAGCGGTATCGCCCGTGAACTGGGTACGCGCGCCAGAAACCAGTGCCAGCGGCTGGGCTGGTGGACGAATGTCCAGCGCCTTACCGACAGCACCACTACCGTTGGTCACCGGGATTGCATAATCACCGGAGGTCACCGGCAAAATCATTCCAGCCGGGGCATGAAGCTCCGCAAGCGGTGCTGCTTCCAGGTAGGATTCATCACCACTGACCTGGCGCTTATAGCGTGAGTCAGAACTACAGGCTGCGAGTAATAAAACAAGCGAAACACCCGCAACCTTTGCCAGGCGCGACTTTTGAACAGAGTAAGCCATCAAATCTCCCTAAACTTTACAGCAAACCGGCATGCTTAAGCGCCGCTCTGACCGTCTCACGACCACTGTCGGTGATTGGTGTCATTGGCAGGCGCAGCGTATCGGTCGCCACAAGACCCAATTCCTTACATGCCCATTTCACCGGGATTGGATTGGGTTCGACAAATAGTTTGTTGTGTAATGGCATCAGACGCTGATTAATAACGCGTGCCTCGGCAAAATGCCCTTCTGCCGCCAGTTTGCACATCTGGGCCATATCACGCGCTGCGACGTTAGCCGTAACGGAAATAACCCCATGACCGCCTAATTGCATGAAGTCCAGCGCGCTCGCATCATCGCCGCTCAGCAGAACAAAATCATCTGAAACCAGCTCTTTGATCTGGTTTACACGCGTTAAGTTCCCTGTAGCCTCTTTGATTCCGATAATATTTTTTACTTTCGCCAGACGGCCCACCGTTTCCGGGAGCAGATCGCAGCCAGTACGGGACGGCACATTATACAGAATTTGCGGCAGGTCAGTATGCTCAGCGATGGCTTTGAAATGCTGATACAAACCTTCTTGCGACGGACGATTGTAGTAAGGGGTTACCGTCAGACAGCCGACGATACCACTGTCATTGAAACGCTGCGTCAGGCTAATGGCTTCCGTAGTGGCATTAGCGCCGGTCCCTGCAATTACCGGAATGCGCCCGTCAGCCAGCTCCAGCGTCATCATCACCACATCAGCATGTTCGTCATGATTTAAGGTAGCGGACTCGCCAGTGGTGCCAACAGAAACGATCGCCGAAGTACCGCTGGCGACATGATAATCAATCAGTTTTTTCAAGCTAGCCCGACAGACATTACCTTTTTCATCCATCGGAGTAACAATCGCGACAATACTTCCCGTGAACATGGGCCATCCTCTGTGCAAACAAGTGTCTCAATGGTACGTTTGGTATGGCATTAAAAGCAAGCAGACAGAACCGTTCTGATTGTTGTATGCATGTTTTTTTTATGCTTTCCTTAAGAACAACTCACCCCTTAAAGGAATAACCAGTTTGACACTGTCATCGCAACATTATCTGGTGATCACTGCGTTGGGTGCCGATCGCCCTGGAATTGTGAACACCATCACCCGTCATGTCAGTAGTTGCGGCTGTAATATCGAAGACAGTCGCCTGGCAATGCTGGGAGAAGAGTTCACGTTTATCATGCTGCTTTCCGGTTCATGGAATGCCATCACTCTGATTGAATCAACGTTACCGTTGAAAGGTGCCGAACTGGATCTTTTAATCGTGATGAAGCGCACGACGGCGCGTCCGCGTCCGCCAATGCCGGCATCTGTCTGGGTTCAGGTCGATGTGGCAGACTCCCCGCATTTAATTGAACGCTTCACGGCACTTTTCGACGCGCACCATATGAACATTGCGGAGCTGGTGTCGCGCACGCAACCTGCTGAAAATGAACGGGCTGCACAGTTGCATATTCAGATAACCGCCCACAGTCCCGCCTCTGCGGATGCAGCAAATATTGAGCAAGCGTTTAAAGCCCTATGTACAGAACTCAATGCACAAGGCAGTATAAACGTCGTCAATTATTCCCCACATGATGAACAGGATGGAGTTAAGTAATGAATCCACTGAAAGCCGGTGATATCGCACCGAAATTTAGCTTGCCGGATCAAGACGGAGAACAAGTTAATTTGACCGACTTCCAGGGACAGCGTGTTCTGGTTTATTTTTACCCAAAAGCCATGACTCCCGGCTGTACCGTACAGGCCTGCGGCTTACGCGATAACATGGATGAATTGAAAAAAGCGGGCGTTGATGTGCTGGGTATCAGCACCGATAAACCCGAAAAACTCTCCCGTTTTGCGGAAAAAGAGCTGCTTAACTTTACGCTCCTGTCTGATGAGGACCACCAGGTGTGCGAACAATTCGGCGTCTGGGGTGAAAAGTCCTTCATGGGCAAAACCTACGATGGTATTCATCGCATCAGCTTCCTGATTGACGCTGATGGCAAAATCGAACATGTCTTTGACGATTTCAAAACCAGCAATCACCACGACGTTGTGCTGAACTGGCTGAAAGAACACGCCTGATTACTTCGCTCCATTCAGTGCTGGCTGCGCTTGCGGCCAGCACACCTCACTTCTCGTGATCAAGATCACATTCTCGCTTTCCCCTGCGACACGGGTGTCGAATCCATTTATTGCTGAACGTTAATGACCATCATTTTTGTACCGTTCAGAATTCAGTTAACACATAACTTATTGAATATATTAAATTAATCAGACTGGCATCCTTTATGCAATATGAAATGCAATGTTTCATATCATTTTCAAGGAGCCGACATGAACCGCTTTGTGGTGGCCGAACCACTGTGGTGTACAGGATGTAATACCTGTCTCGCTGCCTGTTCGGACGTGCATAAAACGCAAGGTTTACAGCAACACCCGCGCCTGGCCCTGGCGAAGACGTCAACACTCACTGCCCCTGTCGTGTGTCATCACTGTGAGGAAGCCCCTTGCCTGCAGGTCTGCCCGGTCAATGCCATCTCCCAGAGAGATGATGCGATCCAACTCAACGAAAGCCTCTGTATTGGCTGCAAGCTTTGCGCCGTGGTCTGCCCATTTGGCGCAATCAGCGCTTCAGGAAGCCGTCCGGTGAATGCCCCTGCGCAATATGTTTTTCAGGCTGACGGCTCACTCAAAGACGGCGAAGAAAACGCGCCGACCCAACATGCTTTGCTGCGCTGGGAACCGGGTGTCCAGGCCGTCGCGGTGAAATGCGACCTGTGTGATTTCTTGCCAGAAGGTCCGGCCTGCGTTCGCGCTTGCCCGAATCATGCGTTACGGCTGATCACCGACGATAGCCTGCAACGTCAGATGAAAGAAAAACAGCGCCTTGCCGCAAGCTGGTTTGCCAATGGCGGGGAGGATCCCCTTTCCCTCACTCAGGAGCAACGCTAATGGATGCCCTGCAATTATTAACCTGGTCGCTGATCCTCTATCTGTTTGCCAGTCTGGCTTCGCTGTTTTTACTCGGTCTGGACAGACTGGCTATTAAGCTTTCCGGCATCACATCGCTGGTGGGCGGCGCGATTGGCATCATCAGCGGAATTACGCAATTACATGCAGGCGTAACTTTAGTCGCCCGTTTTGCCACGCCTTTTGACTTTGCCGATTTAACCCTGCGAATGGATAGCCTCTCGGCATTTATGGTGCTGGTTATCTCCTTGCTGGTGATGGTTTGTTCGCTCTATTCATTGACTTATATGCGCGAATACGAGGGCAAAGGCGCGGCGGCGATGGGCTTCTTTATGAATCTTTTCATCGCATCGATGGTTGCCCTGCTGGTGATGGACAACGCTTTTTGGTTCATCGTGCTGTTTGAAATGATGTCGCTGTCTTCCTGGTTTCTGGTCATTGCCAGGCAGGATAAAACGTCAATCAACGCTGGCATGCTCTACTTTTTTATCGCCCACGCCGGATCGGTGCTGATTATGATTGCCTTCTTGCTGATGTGGCGCGAAAGCGGCAACCTCGATTTTGCCAGTTTCCGCACGCTTTCACTTTCTCCGGGGCTGGCGTCGGCGGTGTTCCTGCTGGCCTTCTTCGGTTTTGGCGCGAAAGCCGGGATGATGCCGTTGCACAGCTGGTTGCCGCGCGCTCACCCTGCCGCACCATCGCACGCTTCGGCGTTGATGTCTGGCGTAATGGTCAAAATCGGTATTTTCGGCATCCTGAAAGTGGCGATGGATCTGCTGGCGCAAACGGGTTTGCCGCTGTGGTGGGGCATTCTGGTGATGGCAATCGGCGCAATCTCCGCGCTCCTGGGCGTGCTGTATGCGCTGGCGGAACAGGATATCAAACGGCTGCTGGCCTGGAGTACCGTCGAAAACGTCGGCATTATTTTGCTGGCGGTCGGTGTGTCCATGGTCGGTCTGTCACTGCACGACCCGCTGCTCACCGTGGTTGGACTGCTCGGCGCACTGTTTCATCTGCTCAACCATGCGCTGTTCAAAGGGCTGCTATTTCTCGGCGCGGGTGCGATTATTTCGCGTTTGCATACCCACGACATGGAAAAAATGGGGGCACTGGCAAAACGGATGCCGTGGACAGCCGCAGCATGCCTGATTGGTTGCCTCGCGATATCAGCCATTCCTCCGCTGAATGGTTTTATCAGCGAATGGTACACCTGGCAGTCGCTGTTCTCACTAAGTCGTGTGGAAGCCGTAGCGCTACAACTTGCGGGTCCTATTGCTATGGTGATGCTGGCAGTCACTGGTGGGCTGGCAGTAATGTGCTTCGTCAAAATGTACGGCATTACTTTCTGTGGTGCGCCGCGCAGTACACACGCTGAAGAGGCACAGGAAGTGCCAAATACGATGATCGTCGCCATGCTAGTGCTCGCGGCACTCTGCGTATTCATTGCGCTTAGTGCCAGTTGGCTGGCACCGAAGATAATGCACATTGCCCATGCGTTTACCAATACCCCTCCCGTCACTGTCGCCAGCGGAATAGCACTTGTACCCGGCACGTTTCATACACGGGTCACTCCCTCATTACTGTTGCTGTTACTACTGGCGATGCCTTTGCTGCCTGGCCTTTACTGGCTGTGGTGTCGTTCGCGCCGCGCAGCGTTTCGTCGCACAGGAGATGCCTGGGCATGCGGCTACGGCTGGGAAAATGCGATGGCCCCGTCAGGCAATGGCGTGATGCAGCCGCTGCGTGTGGTCTTTTCTGCGCTATTTCGTCTACGACAACAGCTCGACCCTACGCTGAGGCTGAACAAAGGTCTCGCGCACATCACCGCCAGGGCTCAGAGCACAGAACCCTTTTGGGATGAGCGGGTGATCCGCCCCATCGTGAGCGCCACCCAACGGCTGGCCAAAGAAATACAGCATCTGCAAAGCGGCGACTTTCGTCTCTATTGCCTGTATGTGGTCGCCGCACTGGTTGTGCTGCTAATCGCTATTGCCGTCTAAGGAAATCACCATGAGACAAACTCTTTGCGACGGATATCTGATCATTTTTGCGTTAGCACAGGCCGTGATTCTGCTGGCGCTAACCCCGCTTTTTACGGGGATTTCCCGGCAGATACGCGCGCGTATGCACTCCCGTCGCGGACCGGGGATCTGGCAGGATTATCGCGATATCCACAAACTGTTTAAACGCCAGGAAGTTGCGCCGACATCTTCAGGTCTGATGTTCCGCCTGATGCCGTGGGTATTAATCAGCAGCATGCTGGTGCTGGCGATGGCCCTACCACTATTTATTACTGTTTCCCCTTTTGCGGGCGGCGGCGATCTGATCACCCTTATCTATCTTCTTGCCCTGTTTCGTTTTTTCTTTGCTCTTTCCGGGCTGGATACCGGAAGTCCGTTTGCGGGTGTCGGTGCCAGTCGCGAGTTGACGCTCGGCATTCTGGTCGAACCCATGCTCATTCTCTCACTGCTGGTATTGGCGCTGATAGCGGATTCCACGCATATCGAGATGATCAGCAAGACGCTGGCGACGGGCTGGAACTCGCCGCTAACCACCGTACTGGCGTTACTGGCCTGTGGTTTTGCCTGCTTCATTGAGATGGGAAAAATTCCCTTTGATGTTGCTGAAGCAGAACAGGAATTACAGGAAGGCCCGCTGACCGAATATTCCGGTGCCGGGCTGGCGTTGGCGAAATGGGGGCTGGGGCTGAAACAGGTCGTGATGGCAGCACTGTTTGTGGCCCTGTTTCTGCCCTTTGGGCGCGCGCAAGAGCTTTCTCTCACCTGCCTGCTGACTTCACTTGTCGTTACGCTGCTCAAGGTTTTGCTGATTTTTGTTCTGGCCTCTATCGCAGAAAACACGCTGGCACGCGGGCGTTTTTTACTCATTCACCATGTGACCTGGCTTGGCTTCAGCCTTGCTGCGCTTGCCTGGGTCTTCTGGTTAACCGGTCTGTAAGGAGCACTGACGGAATATGGAAAATCTTGCTCTGACGACGTTATTGCTGCCTTTTATCGGCGCACTGGTCGTTTCGTTTTCGCCACAACGTCGGGCCGCCGAATGGGGGATTTTGTTCGCCGCGCTGACCACGCTGTGTATGTTGTCGCTGATCTCCGCGTTTTATCAGGCCGATAAAGTTGCCGTCACGTTGACGTTGGTCAACGTGGGAGATGTGGCGTTGTTTGGCCTGGTCATTGATCGCGTGAGTACGCTGATTCTGTTTGTGGTGGTGTTCCTCGGTTTGCTGGTCACGATCTACTCCACGGGTTATCTGACGGATAAAAATCGCGAACACCCGCATAACGGCACGAATCGTTATTACGCATTTTTGCTGGTTTTTATCGGCGCGATGGCGGGACTGGTACTCTCCTCGACGCTGCTCGGTCAGTTGTTGTTTTTTGAAATTACGGGCGGCTGCTCCTGGGCGTTGATCAGTTATTACCAGAGCGATAAAGCGCAGCGTTCAGCACTAAAAGCGTTGCTTATCACTCATATCGGTTCGTTGGGGTTGTATCTTGCCGCCGCCACGCTGTTTTTGCAGACCGGAACGTTTGCGCTCAGCGCGATGAGCGAGTTACACGGCGACGCACGCTATCTGGTTTATGGTGGCATCCTGTTTGCCGCGTGGGGAAAATCGGCCCAGCTACCGATGCAAGCGTGGCTACCGGATGCAATGGAAGCGCCAACACCGATCAGCGCCTATCTCCACGCCGCATCGATGGTGAAAGTGGGCGTTTACATTTTTGCCCGCGCCATTATCGACGGCGGCAATATCCCGCATGTGATTGGCGGCATTGGCATGGTCATGGCACTGGTCACCATTCTTTACGGCTTCCTGATGTATTTGCCGCAGCAGGATATGAAGCGGTTGCTGGCCTGGTCGACCATCACTCAACTTGGCTGGATGTTCTTCGGCTTGTCGCTCTCCATCTTCGGCTCGCGGCTGGCACTGGAGGGCAGCATCACCTACATCGTCAACCACGCGTTCGCTAAAAGCCTGTTTTTCCTTGTAGCAGGTGCGCTGAGTTACAGCTGCGGCACGCGCTTGTTGCCGCGTCTGCGTGGCGTATTGCACACCCTGCCGTTGCCAGGCGTGGGTTTCTGCGTGGCCGCGCTGGCGATTACTGGCGTGCCGCCGTTCAACGGCTTCTTCAGTAAATTCCCACTGTTTGCTGCCGGTTTTTCGTTGTCAGTGGAGTACTGGATCCTGCTGCCCGCCATGATTCTGCTGATGATTGAATCGGTCGCCAGTTTCGCCTGGTTTATTCGCTGGTTTGGTCGCGTCGTGCCTGGCAAACCGAGCGAAGCCGTCGCCGATGCCGCACCGCTGCCAGGATCAATGCGCCTGGTGTTGATTGTACTGATTGTGATGTCGCTGATTTCCAGCGTATTCGCCGCGACCTGGTTGCAGTAAGGAGATGATGAATGACCGGTTCTATGATCGTAAATAATCTGGCGGGACTGATGATGCTGACATCGCTGTTTGTGATTAGTGTCAAAAGCTATCGTCTGTCATGCGGATTTTACGCCTGCCAGTCGCTGGTGCTGGTGTCTATTTTCGCCACCCTCTCGTGCCTGTTCGCCGCAGAGCAACTGCTGATCTGGTCCGCCAGCGCCTTTATCACCAAAGTACTGATGGTACCGTTAATCATGATTTACGCTGCACGAAATATTCCCCAGAACCTCCCGGAAAAAGCGTTATTTGGTCCGGCAATGATGGCATTGCTCGCGGCATTAATTGTCCTGCTTTGCGCATTTGTCGTTCAGCCCGTGAAGCTACCGATGGCTACCGGGCTGAAACCGGCGCTGGCGGTGGCGTTAGGTCATTTTCTGCTTGGCCTGCTGTGCATTGTCAGCCAGCGCAATATCCTGCGGCAAATTTTTGGTTACTGCCTGATGGAAAACGGCTCCCATCTGGTGCTGGCGCTTCTTGCCTGGCGTGCACCGGAACTGGTGGAAATTGGTATCGCTACCGACGCCATCTTCGCCGTCATTGTGATGGTGTTACTGGCAAGAAAAATATGGCGTACCCACGGCACGCTGGACGTGAACAACTTGACCGCGCTGAAGGGATAATGAGATGAGTTATTCTGTGATGTTCGCTTTACTCCTGCTCACGCCGCTGCTTTTTTCGCTGCTCTGTTTTGCCTGCCGGAAACGGGGACACTCTGCGACTCGCACGGTGACAGTACTACATAGCTTAGGGATCACACTGCTGCTGATTCTGGCACTGTGGGTGGTCCAAACTGCCGCTGATGCGGGAGAAATATTCGCTGCGGGACTGTGGCTTCATATTGATGGTCTGGGCGGTTTGTTCCTCGCCATTCTTGGTGTGATTGGCTTTCTCACCGGTGTTTACTCGATTGGCTACATGCGTCATGAAGTGGCTCACGGCGAGCTTTCACCCGTTACGCTGTGCGATTACTACGGTTTCTTCCATCTGTTTTTGTTCACCATGCTGCTGGTTGTTACCAGCAATAACCTGATTGTGATGTGGGCGGCAATCGAAGCCACCACCTTAAGCTCGGCGTTTCTGGTAGGCATTTACGGTCAGCGTTCATCTCTGGAAGCTGCATGGAAGTACATCATTATTTGTACTGTTGGTGTCGCTTTTGGTCTGTTCGGTACCGTGCTGGTATACGCCAACGCCGCCAGCGTTATGCCGCAGGCAGAAATGGCGATATTCTGGAGCGAGGTTCTTAAGCAATCGTCCTTGCTTGACCCAACATTAATGCTGTTGGCCTTTGTGTTTGTGCTAATTGGCTTTGGCACCAAAACCGGGCTATTTCCCATGCACGCCTGGCTGCCGGATGCTCACAGTGAAGCGCCGAGTCCGGTCAGCGCCCTGCTCTCCGCCGTATTGCTGAACTGCGCGCTATTGGTGCTGATTCGCTATTACATCATTATTTGCCAGGCCATCGGCAGCGATTTCCCCAACCGGTTGTTGCTCATCTTCGGCATGTTGTCGGTTGCCGTGGCGGCATTTTTCATTCTGGTACAGCGGGACATTAAGCGTCTGCTGGCGTACTCCAGCGTGGAGAACATGGGACTGGTCGCGGTGGCGCTAGGCATTGGCGGGCCGCTGGGAATTTTTGCTGCGCTGCTGCACACCTTAAACCACAGTCTGGCAAAAACGCTGCTGTTCTGCGGTTCCGGCAATGTACTGCTCAAGTACGGCACGCGCGATCTCAACGTCGTCTGCGGAATGCTCAAAATCATGCCATTTACCGCCGTGCTGTTTGGCGGCGGTGCGCTGGCGCTGGCCGGGATGCCGCCCTTCAACATTTTTCTTAGCGAATTTATGACCGTTACAGCCGGACTGGCTCGTAATCACCTGTTGATTATCGTCCTGCTGTTATTGCTGTTAACGCTGGTGCTGGCGGGCCTGTTACGGATGGCTGCGCGGGTGTTAATGGCGAAACCGCCGCAGGCCGTTAACCGGGGTGAACTTGGCTGGTTGACCACCTCGCCAATGGTGATTCTGCTGGTCATGATGCTGGCGATGGGAACGCATATTCCACAACCTGTCATCAGGATCCTGGCGGGCGCTTCCACTATAGTCCTCTCAGGGACGCACGACCTGCCTGCACAACGTAGCACCTGGCATGATTTTTTGCCTTCAGGCACCGCATCTGTTTCGGAGAAACACAGTGAACGTTAATTCATCGTCAAATCGTGGCGAAGCGATTCTCGCCGCCCTGAAAACGCAGTTCCCCGGCGCGGTGCTGGATGAAGAGCGACAAACGCCTGAACAGGTCACCATTACGGTGAAAATAAATCTGCTGCCTGACGTTGTACATTATCTTTATTATCAACATGATGGCTGGCTTCCGGTCCTGTTTGGCAACGACGAGCGGACACTTAACGGTCATTACGCGGTTTATTATGCCCTTTCAATGGAAGGGGCCGAAAAATGCTGGATCGTGGTGAAGGCACTGGTCGATGCCGACAGTCGGGAGTTTCCGTCAGTCACACCGCGCGTCCCTGCCGCGGTCTGGGGCGAGCGAGAAATTCGCGATATGTACGGGCTGATTCCGGTTGGCCTGCCGGATCAGCGTCGCCTGGTGTTGCCCGATGACTGGCCGGAAGATATGCATCCGCTGCGCAAAGACGCGATGGATTATCGACTGCGCCCTGAACCGACGACTGATACCGAAACGTATCCGTTTATCAACGAGGGCAACAGCGATGCGCGGGTGATCCCTGTTGGCCCGCTGCATATCACCTCCGATGAACCAGGCCACTTCCGCTTGTTTGTGGATGGCGAGCATATTGTCGATGCTGATTACCGCCTGTTTTATGTCCATCGCGGCATGGAGAAACTGGCAGAAACGCGGATGGGCTACAACGAAGTGACCTTCTTGTCGGACCGCGTGTGTGGGATTTGCGGTTTTGCCCACAGTGTGGCCTATACCAACTCGGTTGAAAATGCACTGGGGATTGAGGTGCCGCAACGAGCGCATACTATTCGCTCGATTCTGCTGGAAGTCGAACGGCTGCATAGTCATTTGCTCAACCTTGGCCTCTCCTGCCATTTTGTTGGTTTTGATACCGGTTTTATGCAATTTTTCCGCGTGCGGGAAAAGTCGATGACGATGGCGGAATTGCTGACCGGGTCGCGTAAAACCTACGGTCTGAATCTGATTGGTGGTGTTCGCCGCGATATTCTCAAAGAGCAACGTCTGCAAACGATGAAACTGGTGCGCGAGATGCGCGCCGACGTGTCGGAGCTGGTAGAGATGCTGCTTGCCACGCCGAATATGGAACAACGCACTCAGGGCATTGGCATTCTCGACCGACAAATCGCCCGTGATTATAGCCCCGTAGGGCCGCTGATCCGTGGCAGTGGTTTTGCCCGTGATTTGCGCTTTGATCACCCCTACGCCGACTACGGAAATATTCCAAAAACGCTGTTTACCTTTACCGGCGGCGATGTCTTCTCCCGCGTGATGGTCCGTGTCAAAGAGACGTTTGATTCGCTGGCAATGCTGGAATTTGCCCTCGACAACATGCCGGATACCCCACTGCTGACCGAAGGCTTTAGCTATAAACCTCACGCATTCGCGCTGGGCTTTGTTGAAGCGCCACGCGGTGAAGACGTGCACTGGAGCATGCTCGGCGATAACCAAAAATTGTTCCGCTGGCGCTGTCGTGCCGCCACCTACGCCAACTGGCCAGTGCTGCGTTACATGCTGCGCGGCAATACCGTTTCTGACGCACCGCTGATTATCGGTAGCCTTGATCCCTGCTACTCCTGTACCGACCGTGTGACGCTGGTTGATGTGCGCAAGCGCCAGTCAAAAACCGTGCCGTATAAAGAGATCGAACGCTACGGCATTGATCGTAACCGTTCGCCGCTGAAGTAAGGACAGAAAATGCTGAAGTTACTGAAAACTATTATGCGCGCCGGAACCGCGACGGTGAAATATCCCTTCGCGCCACTGGAGGTCAGCCCAGGCTTTCGCGGGAAACCTGACCTGATGCCCAGCCAATGTATTGCCTGCGGTGCCTGCGCCTGTGCTTGTCCGGCAAATGCGCTGACTATCCAGACCGACGACCAGCAAAATACGCGCACCTGGCAGCTCTATCTGGGGCGTTGTATTTACTGCGGACGTTGTGAAGAAGTGTGCCCGACCAGAGCCATTCAGCTTACCAATAACTTTGAACTGACCGTCACCAATAAAGCCGATCTCTATACCCGCGCGACGTTCCATCTACAACGTTGCAGCCGTTGCGAACGCCCGTTTGCCCCGCAAAAAACCGTCGCACTGGCTGCAGAACTGTTGGCACAGCAACAAAATGCACCACAAAACCGCGAAATGTTGTGGGCGCAAGCGAGCGTCTGCCCGGAATGCAAACAACGCGCGACGCTGATCAACGACGACACAGATGAACCGCTGGTGGCTAAGGAGCAGCTATGAGTCCAGTGCTTACGCAACATGTCAGCCAGCCCATCACGCTGGACGAACAAACGCAAAAGATGAAGCAGCATTTGTTACAGGATATCCGTCGCTCGGCCTACGTTTATCGCGTCGATTGCGGCGGCTGCAACGCCTGCGAAATCGAAATTTTTGCCGCCATCACACCAGTATTCGACGCAGAACGTTTTGGCATTAAGGTTGTTTCATCACCTCGTCACGCCGATATTTTGTTATTTACTGGCGCAGTCACCCGGGCGATGCGTATGCCTGCACTTCGGGCATATGAGTCTGCCCCCGATCATAAAATCTGTGTTTCCTACGGCGCGTGCGGTGTCGGCGGCGGTATTTTCCACGATCTTTACAGCGTCTGGGGCGGCAGCGACACCATTGTCCCCATTGATGTTTGGATCCCCGGCTGCCCGCCAACACCGGCCGCCACCATTCACGGTTTCGCCGTGGCGCTCGGTTTGCTACAACAGAAGATTCACGCGGTGGATTATCGCGATCCCACCGGGGTGACCATGCAACCGCTGTGGCCGCATATCCCGCCATCACAGCGTATCGCCATTGAGCGAGAAGCGAGGCGGCTGGCGGGCTATCGTCAGGGGCGAGAAATTTGCGATCGGCTCCTGCGCCATTTAAGCGACGATCCTACAGGAAATCGGGTTAACACCTGGTTGCGCGAAGCCGACGATCCGCGTCTCAATAGTATCGTTCAGCAACTCTTTCGCGTTCTCCGGGGGTTACATGGCTGAGGAGTGCGGGGAAATTGTTTTCTGGACGCTGCGAAAAAAATTTATCGCCAGTAGCGACGAGATGCCGGAACACAGCTCCCAGGTAATGTATTACTCGTTGGCTATCGGTCATCACGTTGGCGTGATTGATTGTCTGAATGTCGCCTTCCGCTGCCCACAGACGGAATACGAAGATTGGCTTGCACAGGTCGAAGAGGAGCAAGCCCGACGTAAGATGCTGGGGGTGATGACCTTTGGTGAGATTGTTATTGACGCCAGCCACACCGCCCTGTTGACCCGGGCATTCGCGCCACTGGCAGATGACGCGACGTCTGTGTGGCAGGCGCGTAGCATTCATTTCATTCATCTGTTGGATGAAATTGTGCAGGAACCGGCCATCTATCTGATGGCCAGAAAAATTGCGTGAGAAGGATTTCTCATTAATAAGGACTGTTGATGGCTATGTCAGACGAGGCGATGTTTGCCCCGCCACAAGGAATAACAATTGAAGCGGTAAACGGAATGCTCGCGGAGCGGTTAGCGCAGAAACACGGCAAGGCGTCTTTATTACGCGCCTTCATCCCGCTGCCGCCGCCGTTCAGCCCGGTACAACTTATTGAACTGCATGTTCTCAAAAGCAACTTCTATTACCGCTACCATGATGATGGCAGCGATGTGACGGCAACAACAGAGTATCAGGGCGAGATGGTCGATTATTCGCGCCACGCCGTCCTTCTCGGCAGTAGTGGAATGGCGGAGCTACGCTTTATTCGCACCCACGGCAGTCGTTTTACTCCCCAGGATTGCACACTGTTTAACTGGCTGGCACACATAATCACTCCGGTTCTGCAATCATGGCTCAATGATGAAGAACAGCAGGTGGCGCTGCGTTTGCTGGAGAAAGATCGCGATCATCATCGGGTACTGGTGGATATCACTAATGCAGTGTTGTCACATCTTGATCTCGACGATCTGATCGCTGACGTCGCTCGTGAGATCCATCATTTTTTCGGTCTGGCTTCAGTCAGTATGGTACTGGGCGATCATCGAAAGAACGAGAAGTTCAGCCTGTGGTGCAGCGATCTTTCTGCCTCACATTGTGCGTGTCTGCCACGCTGTATGCCTGGCGAAAGTGTATTGCTGACACAAACGCTACAAACCCGACAACCGACCTTGACGCACCGTGCAGACGATCTGTTTCTCTGGCAACGCGACCCGTTATTACACTTACTTGCATCTAACGGCTGCGAATCTGCGCTCCTTATACCGCTCACCTTTGGCAACCATACACCGGGTGCATTGTTGCTGGCGCATACCTCTCCCACTCTCTTTAGTGAGGAAAACTGCCAGCTACTACAACATATTGCCGATCGCATCGCTATTGCCGTTGGCAATGCCGATGCCTGGCGCAGCATGACCGATTTGCAGGAAAGCTTGCAGCAAGAAAACCACCAGCTTAGCGAGCAGCTCCTTTCGAATCTGGGCGTCGGTGACATTATCTACCAAAGCCAGGCAATGGAAGATTTACTCCAGCAGGTAGATATTGTGGCGAAGAGCGACAGTACGGTGTTGATTTGTGGTGAAACCGGAACCGGCAAAGAGGTGATCGCCAGGGCGATCCATCAACTGAGCCCGCGACGCGACAAGCCGCTGGTCAAAATCAACTGCGCCGCTATCCCCGCCAGTCTTCTGGAAAGTGAGTTATTCGGTCACGACAAAGGGGCATTTACTGGCGCGATTAACACTCATCGTGGTCGTTTTGAAATTGCCGATGGCGGCACGTTATTTCTCGATGAAATTGGCGATCTGCCGTTAGAACTTCAGCCCAAACTGCTACGCGTATTACAGGAGCGGGAAATTGAGCGTCTCGGTGGGAGTAGAACGATCCCGGTGAATGTCAGAGTCATTGCCGCCACCAACCGTGATTTGTGGCAAATGGTAGAAGATCGCCAGTTTCGCAGCGATCTCTTTTATCGACTTAACGTCTTTCCACTGGAATTGCCGCCGCTACGCGACCGTCCGGAAGATATCCCTCTTTTAGCAAAACATTTTACACAAAAAATGGCTCGCCATATGAATCGCACAATTGATGCCATTCCAACAGAAGCGCTACGCCAGTTGATGTCGTGGGACTGGCCGGGCAACGTGCGCGAGCTGGAAAACGTGATTGAGCGAGCGGTATTACTGACTCGCGGTAACAGTCTGAATTTACATCTTAATGTCCGCCAAAGCCGTTTACTGCCAACGTTAAATGAAAATTCGGCGCTTCGCCGTTCAATGGCGCAGTTGCTGAACCCGACGACGCCAGAAAACGACGAAGAAGAACGTCAGCGCATTGTTCAGGTATTGCGAGAAACCAATGGCATTGTTGCCGGGCCCCGTGGCGCGGCGACGCGATTAGGGATGAAGCGCACCACGCTGCTATCACGAATGCAGCGGCTGGGGATCTCGGTTCGCGAGGTGTTGTAATCTGTTTTTGCAGGAGTATGCATGAGAAACAAACTCTCTTTCGACTTGCAGTTGAGCGCCAGAAAAGCGGCAATCGCTGAACGGATTGCCGCCCATAAAATTGCCCGCAGCAAAGTGTCGGTCTTTTTAATGGCGATGTCCGCAGGCGTGTTTATGGCGATCGGATTTACTTTTTACCTTACCGTTATCGCCGATGCCCCGTCTTCACAGGCATTAACCCATCTGGTGGGTGGCCTTTGCTTTACACTCGGCTTTATTTTGCTGGCGGTTTGCGGCACCAGCCTGTTCACCTCGTCGGTAATGACGGTGATGGCAAAAAGTCGGGGCGTTATTAGCTTGCGAACATGGCTGATTAATGCACTTCTGGTGGCCTGCGGTAATCTGGCAGGTATTGCCTGTTTCAGTTTGTTAATCTGGTTTTCCGGGCTGGTGATGAGTGAAAACGCGATGTGGGGAGTCGCGGTTTTACACTGCGCCGAGGGCAAAATGCATCATACATTTACTGAATCAGTCAGCCTCGGCATTATGTGCAATCTGATGGTTTGTCTGGCGCTGTGGATGAGTTATTGCGGACGTTCATTATGCGACAAAATCGTCGCCATGATTTTGCCCATCACCCTGTTTGTCGCCAGTGGCTTTGAGCACTGTATCGCCAATTTGTTTGTGATTCCGTTCGCCATTGCCATTCGCCATTTCGCCCCTACCTCCTTCTGGCAACTGGCGCACAGTAGCGCAGACAATTTTCCGGCACTGACGGTCAGCCATTTTATTACCGCCAATCTGCTCCCGGTGATGCTGGGTAATATTATCGGCGGTGCAGTGCTGGTGAGTATTTGTTATCGGGCTATTTATTTACGTCAGGAACCCTAAAAATCAGCCCGGCGAAACAGTTCGTCGGGCTGAAGATTATTCTTGCGCGATTTGCCCATCGGGCCAGGCGTGAATCACGGCTTTGATCAGCGTCGCCAATGGAATGGCGAAGAATACGCCCCAGAATCCCCACAAACCACCGAAGATCACTACTGATAAAATAATGACCAGCGGATGCAGGTTAACCGCTTCGGAGAACAACACAGGTACTAACAGGTTGCCGTCCAGCGCCTGAATGATCAGATACACCGCGAAGCAGCTCCAGAATTCCGTGCCAGCACCAAACTGGAATAGCGCCACGCCAACCACCGGAATGGTCACCACAAATGCACCAATGTACGGAATAAGTACCGAGAAGCCGACCAGCACCGCCAGCAGCAACGAATAGTTCAGACCGAAGAGTAAGAACCCCAGCCAGGTGGCAATCCCCACCACGATCATCTCCAGCACTTTCCCACGGATATAGTTAGTGATTTGCTGATTCATCTCCTTCCACACCTGGCCTGCCAGACCACGGTTACGCGGCAGCACCCGACGAACGGCGTTCAGCATCTGCTCTTTGTCTTTCAGCAGGAAGAAGACCATCAATGGTACCAGCACCAGATAGACGGCAATGGTCAGCAAACCGACCAGCGAGGCGAGGGAAATTTTCACCACCGAATCGCCCATGGTCAGCATCCGACTGCGCATATTTTCGGCCATTGCATCAATAATGCCCGCATCCATCAACGCCGGATAGCGGCGCGGCAACGTGGCGGCAAAGTCAGAAAGCTTATTGAGCATCCCCGGCATATCGCGAATTAAGTAGATGCCCTGCTGCCAGGCGATAGGCAGTACCACGAACGCCATCAATAGCAATATACCGACGAAAACCACCAATACAATCGACGTCGCCCAGCGGCGGGAGCAGCCAATAGATTGCAGGCGCACGGTTGGCCATTCCAGCAAATAGGCCAGCACAATAGCCACCAACAGCGGAGCAAGCAGGCCACTAAAGAAAAAAATAATGCCAAATCCGGCAACTAAAATAACCAGCAAGGCAATCGCTTCCGGGTCGCTAAAACGGCGGCGATACCATTGCATCAACATTTCGAGCATAAAGACCTTCCCTGAACCTCAAGAGCGGGATTGTGATCCGCAATTGTATCGAAATGTCACAAAAAAGACTTCGCTTTTTATGACGGATTCAGGAAACTGAAAAGTCATTTGAGTGGGCTAATCTTCGCCGTTACACTCAAAGGCGGCGCGGTGGGAACGATATTTCACAGTATCGGTCAAATGACTATCTCCAGAAACACAGGACAGAGGTTATGTTCAGGCAGTTGAAAAAAAACCTGGTTGCTACCCTCATTGCTGCTATGACTATCGGTCAGGTAGCCCCGGCGTTTGCCGATAGCGCAGACACCTTGCCGGATATGGGAACCTCCGCAGGAAGCACGCTTTCCATTGGTCAGGAAATGCAGATGGGCGACTATTATGTCCGCCAATTACGCGGCAGTGCGCCGTTAATTAATGACCCGTTGTTAACGCAGTACATTAATTCGCTGGGGATGCGTCTGGTTTCGCATGCCAATTCGGTTAAGACGCCGTTCCATTTCTTTTTGATCAATAACGACGAAATTAACGCCTTTGCTTTCTTTGGCGGCAACGTGGTGCTGCACTCTGCCCTGTTCCGTTATTCCGATAACGAAAGCCAACTGGCTTCAGTTATGGCGCACGAAATCTCCCACGTCACCCAACGTCACCTGGCACGAGCGATGGAAGATCAACAGCGCAGCGCGCCGCTGACCTGGGTCGGCGCGTTAGGTTCTATTTTACTGGCGATGGCCAGTCCGCAGGCGGGGATGGCAGCGCTGACCGGTACACTGGCGGGAACGCGCCAGGGGATGATCAGCTTCACCCAGCAAAATGAACAGGAAGCGGATCGCATTGGTATTCAGGTACTGCAACGCTCAGGATTCGATCCGCAGGCGATGCCGACCTTCCTCGAAAAATTGCTCGATCAGGCGCGTTACTCCTCGCGTCCGCCGGAAATTTTATTGACTCACCCATTGCCGGAAAGTCGTCTGGCAGATGCCCGCAACCGTGCTAATCAGATGCGCCCGATGGTGGTGCAGTCGTCGGAGGATTTCTATCTGGCGAAAGCGCGCACACTGGGGATGTATAATTCCGGACGTAATCAGCTCACCAGTGATTTGCTGGATGAATGGGCGAAAGGAAACGTTCGTCAGCAACGAGCGGCGCAATATGGTCGTGCTTTACAGGCGATGGAAGCCAATAAATACGACGAAGCGCGTAAAACGCTGCAACCGTTACTGGCGGCAGAACCTGGCAACGCATGGTATCTCGATCTGGCTACCGATATCGATCTTGGGCAAAACAAAGCCAATGACGCTATCAATCGCCTGAAAAATGCCCGCGATTTGCGCACCAATCCGGTGTTGCAGCTCAACCTGGCGAACGCTTATCTGCAAGGGGGGCAACCACAGGAAGCGGCCAATATTCTGAATCGCTACACTTTTAACAATAAAGATGACAGCAACGGCTGGGATTTACTGGCACAGGCGGAAGCCGCACTAAATAACCGCGATCAGGAACTGGCAGCGCGAGCAGAAGGTTATGCGCTCGCCGGGCGACTCGATCAGGCCATTTCCCTGTTGAGCAGCGCCAGTTCGCAGGTGAAATTAGGCAGCCTGCAACAAGCACGTTACGATGCGCGCATCGACCAGTTGCGCCAGCTGCAGGAACGCTTTAAGCCTTATACCAAGATGTAATTCGCATTAAAGGAAGAACCATGACCAAACAGGTAAAAATCTACCATAATCCACGCTGTTCAAAGAGCCGGGAAACGCTGAACCTGCTGAAAGAAAACGGCGTGGAGCCAGAAGTGGTGCTCTACCTTGAGACACCCGCCGATGCGGCAACGCTGCGCGATTTGCTTAAAATGCTGGGGATGAATAGTGCCCGTGAGTTGATGCGCCAGAAAGAGGATCTTTATAAAGAGCTGAACCTGACTGACAGTTCGCTTAGCGAAGAGGCGCTGATTCAGGCAATGGTGGATAATCCGAAGCTAATGGAGCGCCCGATTGTGGTCGCGAATGGCAAAGCGCGAATTGGTCGTCCACCGGAGCAGGTGCTGGAAATCGTGGGTTAAGAAGTGCTCCATCGCTAGTTGAAGCACATTGCCGGATACGACGCTTGCCGCGTCTTATCCGGCCTACGAATACAATGGGCGCGCATCCGACGATAAACGTCTTGTCTACAGTTTCAGAATTTCTTTCACAAACGGAATGGTCAGCTTACGTTGCGCGGTAATCGACGCACGATCCAACTGATCCAACGTCATAAATAACGTGCGCATTTCTCTGTCGAGCCGCTTCAGCAAGAAACGCCCCACATCTTCCGGCAGTTCAAAACCACGCAAACGCGCGCGTAACTGTAGCGCCTGCAACTTATCTTCATCAGAAAGTGGCTGCAATTTGTAGATCTGCCCCCAGTCGAGTCGCGACGCGAGATCCGGTAATCCCAGATTCAACTGCCGCGGTGGACGATCGCCGGTGATTAACAACCGTGTTTTACCCGATTCCAGAATTCGATTGTAGAGATCGAAAATCGCCATCTCCCACAACTCATCGCCTGCAATACACTCAATGTTGTCGATACAGACCAGCGACAAATGCTCCATACCGTCGAGCACTTCCGGAACAAACCAGGTGCGTTTATCCAGCGGGACATAGCCCACCGCATCGCCACGCTGCGACAATTCCGCGCAAGCCGCGTGCAGCAGATGGCTGCGCCCCGCGCCTTCGCGTGCCCAGAGATAGATGTAACCGCTATGTTCCTGACGCAGCACGTTTTGCAGCGCGGCCAGTAAAGAGGAGTTATCCCCCGGCCAGAAACTTGCAAAGGTTTCGTCGTCAGGAAGATAAAGTGGCAAAGAGAGCTGTGCCGGTGTGTTCAGAGATACCTCAACCAGGATTTCACAAAATCGCGAGAAGTTTACCACAGAATCCCATGATGTTTGAACCGGGCAGCAACACTGCCCGGTCGGTACATTATTTGTCTGTTATATCCGCGTCTTCTGCGTCCAGCACCACTTCTTCAGGGCGCAGCACACTAATCAGTTTGAAGATCAAACTTAAGCCGATACCGACGATGGTCGCCAGCGCCATACCTTTCAGCTCCGCCGCGCCGATGTTTACCTTCGCGCCACTGACACCGATGATCAAAATGACAGAAGTCAGGATCAGGTTCTGTGCTTTGTTGTAATCCACTTTCGATTCGATCAAAACACGAATACCGGAAGCACCGATAACACCATAAAGCAGCAGCGAAACGCCGCCCATCACCGGCAATGGGATCATCTGGATAGCAGCAGCCAGTTTACCGACGCAGGAAAGCAGGATAGCGAAAATCGCCGCCCCACCGATAACCCAGGTACTGTAAACGCGGGTGATCGCCATAACGCCAATGTTTTCCCCGTAGGTGGTGTTTGGCGTGGAGCCAAAGAAGCCGGAGATCACGGTCGACAAGCCGTTAGCAAACATCGAACGGTGCAGACCTGGATCGCGCAGCAGATCTTTTTTGACGATATTAGCCGTTACTACCAGGTGCCCTACGTGTTCGGCAATAACCACTAACGCCGCTGGCAGAATAGTCAGAATGGCAAACCACTCG
Organism: Escherichia sp. HH41S; assembly: GCF_009820115.1. Classification (NCBI taxonomy): domain Bacteria; kingdom Pseudomonadati; phylum Pseudomonadota; class Gammaproteobacteria; order Enterobacterales; family Enterobacteriaceae; genus Escherichia; species Escherichia sp. HH41S. Next base: position 121,245 of record NZ_VNXE01000020.1, on the reverse strand, counting down.
AAGCGCGGCGTATAGAGAGTTGGCAGCGCAAACCAGTGAGCATTAATAATCGGCGTGGTATCGACAATTCCCATTGCGAAAGAGAGCGCGTAGCCCACCAGCACGCCAATTAAAATCGGGATAATTGCCAGGAAACCACGAAACAGCACGGAACCTAAAACCGTGACTGCCAGCGTGGTAATGGAGATAATGATGGTTTTGGAGTCTGGCGTTTGCCCTTCAGCCGGGAGTAAACCTGCCATACCGGCAGCTACGCCCGCCAACTCCAGACCGATGACAGCAACGATTGCGCCCATTGCCGCAGGTGGAAACAGCACGTCCAGCCAGCCGGTCCCCGCTTTCTTCACGATAAAAGAAACCAGGCAGAACAGCACGCCGCACATAATAAAGCCGCCCAGCGCGACTTCATAACCCAACGGCAACAGTAACAATACTGGCGAAATAAAGGCAAAACTTGAACCAAGATAAGCCGGGATTTTCCCTTTACAGATGAAGAGATACAGCAGCGTTCCTATACCGTTAAATAACAGTACAGTCGCCGGGTTAATATGAAATAAGACGGGCACCAGGACGGTTGCACCAAACATGGCGAACAAATGTTGCAAACTAAGCGGGATTGTCTGTAAAAGTGGCGGTCTTTCACTCACCCCGATAGCACGGCGCGTCATAGTATTATCCTCTGTATTATGTGTTATAGGCGCTTTACTCAAAAAAAAGCCGACTCTTAAAGTCGGCTTTAATTATTTTTATTCTTTATTTCGTACCAAAGATTTTATCACCGGCATCGCCGAGGCCCGGAATAATGTATCCGTGCTCGTTCAGTCCCTGGTCAATCGATGCAGTATACAGTTCGACGTCCGGGTGCGCTTTTTCCAGCGCAGCAATACCTTCTGGCGCAGCTACCAGTACCAGCACTTTAATGCTGCTGCAGCCTGCTTTTTTCAGCAGGTCGATGGTCGCGATAACGGAACCGCCGGTTGCCAGCATTGGGTCAACGATCAGCGCCATACGCTCATCGATGTTTGAAACCAGTTTCTGGAAGTACGGTACCGGCTCCAGCGTTTCTTCATTACGGTACATGCCGACAACGCTGATGCGCGCGCTCGGAACGTTTTCCAGCACACCGTCCATCATCCCCAGACCGGCACGTAAAATTGGCACCACGGTAATTTTCTTACCTTTGATCTGATCGATTTCTACCGGGCCGTTCCAGCCTTCGATAGTTACTTTTTCCGTTTCGAGGTCGGCGGTCGCTTCGTAAGTCAGCAGGCTACCCACTTCGGAAGCGAGTTCGCGAAAGCGCTTGGTGCTGATATCTTGCTCACGCATCAGTCCCAGCTTGTGTTTGACGAGTGGGTGTTTGACTTCCACGATCTTCATACTCTTTCTCCTTTGAGGGGCAGCCACAAAAAAAATCGACGGATTATACCTCCTTTCTTCAAGGCGGCAATATTATTTTCGTTGACTTTAGTCAAAATGATAACGGTTTGAGATAAAGTTATTTTGTATTCAAATGGTTATGAAAGAAGATTATTCCATCCGAAAACGATCCTTTGCCCTGGTACAAGTATTCTTTCGCCGCGCGCCTGGGGAAAAGACGTGCAAAAAGGTTGTGTAAAGCAGTCTCGCAAACGTTTGCTTTCCCTGTTAGAATTGCGCCGAATTTTTATTTTTCTACCGCAAGTAACGCGTGGGGACCCAAGCAGTGACCGATAAAACCTCTCTTAGCTACAAAGATGCCGGTGTTGATATTGACGCGGGTAATGCTCTGGTTGGAAGAATCAAAGGCGTAGTGAAGAAAACGCGTCGTCCGGAAGTGATGGGCGGTCTGGGCGGCTTCGGTGCGCTGTGTGCATTGCCGCAAAAATATCGTGAACCCGTGCTGGTTTCCGGCACTGATGGCGTTGGCACCAAGCTGCGTCTGGCGATGGACTTAAAACGTCACGACACCATTGGTATCGATCTGGTCGCCATGTGTGTTAACGATCTGGTAGTACAAGGCGCGGAACCCCTCTTTTTCCTCGACTATTACGCAACCGGAAAACTGGATGTTGATACCGCTTCAGCGGTGATCAGCGGCATCGCTGAAGGTTGTCTGCAATCGGGCTGTTCGCTTGTGGGTGGCGAAACGGCAGAAATGCCGGGGATGTATCACGGTGAAGATTACGATGTCGCTGGTTTCTGCGTTGGCGTGGTAGAAAAATCAGAAATCATCGACGGCTCTAAAGTCAGCGATGGCGATGTGCTGATTGCACTCGGCTCCAGCGGTCCGCACTCGAACGGCTATTCGCTGGTGCGCAAAATTCTTGAAGTCAGCGGTTGTGATCCGCAAACCACCGAACTTGATGGTAAGCCATTAGCCGATCATCTGCTGGCACCAACCCGCATTTACGTGAAGTCCGTGCTGGAGTTGATTGAAAAGGTCGATGTGCATGCTATTGCGCACCTGACCGGCGGCGGCTTCTGGGAAAACATTCCGCGCGTATTGCCAGATAATACCCAGGCAGTGATTGATGAATCTTCCTGGCAGTGGCCGGAAGTGTTCAACTGGCTGCAAACGGCAGGTAACGTTGAGCGCCATGAAATGTATCGCACCTTCAACTGCGGCGTCGGGATGATTATTGCCCTGCCTGCTCCGGAAGTGGACAAAGCCCTCGCCCTGCTCAATGCCAACGGTGAAAACGCGTGGAAAATCGGTATCATCAAAGCCTCTGATTCCGAACAACGCGTGGTTATCGAATAATGAATATTGTGGTGCTTATTTCCGGCAACGGAAGTAATTTGCAGGCAATTATTGACGCCTGCAAAACCAATAAAATTAAAGGCACCGTACGGGCAGTTTTCAGCAATAAGGCCGACGCGTTCGGCCTTGAACGCGCCCGCCAGACGGGTATTGCTACCCATACGCTCATCGCCAGCGCGTTTGACAGTCGTGAAGCCTATGACCGGGAGTTAACTCATGAAATCGACATGTACGCACCCGATGTAGTCGTGCTGGCTGGTTTTATGCGCATTCTCAGCCCGACATTTGTCTCCCACTATGCCGGGCGCTTGCTGAACATCCACCCTTCTCTGCTGCCAAAATATCCCGGTTTGCACACCCATCGTCAGGCGCTTGAAAATGGCGATGAGGAACACGGCACATCGGTGCATTTCGTCACCGATGAACTGGATGGTGGCCCGGTTGTTTTACAGGCTAAAGTTCCGGTATTTGCTGGTGATACTGAAGATGAAATTACCGCCCGCGTGCAAACTCAGGAACACGCTATTTATCCACTGGTGATTAGCTGGTTTGCCGATGGTCGTCTGAAAATGCACGATAACGCCGCGTGGCTGGATGGTCAACGTCTGCCGCCGCAGGGCTACGCTGCCGACGAGTAATGCCCCCGTAGTTAAAGCGCCAGCTCTGCCGCTGGCGTTTTTCATTTCACCTGTAAATCGCAAGCTCCAGCAGTTTTTTTCCCCCTTTTCTGGCATAGTTGGACATCTGCCAATATTGCTCGCCATAATATCCAGGCAGTGTCCCGTGAATAAAACGGAGTAAAAGTGGTAATGGGTCAGGAAAAGCTATACATCGAAAAAGAGCTCAGTTGGTTATCGTTCAATGAACGCGTGCTTCAGGAAGCGGCGGACAAATCTAACCCGCTGATTGAAAGGATGCGTTTCCTGGGGATCTATTCCAATAACCTTGATGAGTTCTATAAAGTCCGCTTCGCTGAACTGAAGCGACGCATCATTATTAGCGAAGAACAAGGTTCCAACTCTCATTCCCGCCATTTACTGGGCAAAATTCAGTCCCGGGTACTGAAAGCCGATCAGGAATTCGACGGCCTCTACAACGAGCTGCTGCTGGAGATGGCGCGCAACCAGATCTTCCTGATTAATGAACGACAGCTCTCCGTCAATCAACAAAACTGGCTGCGTCATTATTTTAAGCAGTATCTGCGTCAGCACATTACGCCGATTTTAATCAATCCTGACACTGACTTAGTGCAGTTCCTGAAAGATGATTACACCTATCTGGCGGTGGAAATTATCCGTGGCGATACCATCCGTTACGCGCTGCTTGAGATCCCATCAGATAAAGTGCCGCGATTTGTGAATTTACCGCCAGAAGCGCCGCGTCGACGCAAGCCGATGATTCTTCTGGATAACATTCTGCGTTACTGCCTTGATGATATTTTCAAAGGATTCTTTGATTATGACGCGCTGAATGCCTATTCAATGAAGATGACCCGCGATGCCGAGTACGATTTAGTGCACGAGATGGAAGCCAGCCTGATGGAGTTGATGTCTTCCAGCCTGAAGCAGCGCTTAACCGCAGAACCGGTACGTTTTGTTTATCAGCGCGATATGCCCAATGCGCTGGTTGAAGTATTACGTGAAAAACTGACTATTTCCCGCTACGACTCCATTGTCCCCGGCGGTCGTTATCACAATTTTAAAGACTTTATTAATTTCCCCAACGTCGGCAAAGCCAATCTGGTTAACAAACCATTGCCGCGTTTACGCCATATTTGGTTCGATAAAGCCCAGTTCCGCAACGGTTTTGATGCCATTCGCGAACGTGATGTGCTGCTCTATTATCCTTATCACACTTTTGAGCATGTACTGGAACTGCTGCGTCAGGCTTCGTTCGACCCGAGCGTACTGGCGATTAAGATTAACATTTACCGCGTGGCGAAAGATTCACGCATCATCGACTCGATGATCCACGCCGCGCACAACGGTAAAAAAGTGACCGTGGTGGTTGAGCTACAGGCGCGTTTTGACGAAGAAGCCAACATTCACTGGGCGAAGCGCCTGACCGAAGCAGGCGTGCACGTTATCTTCTCTGCGCCGGGGCTGAAAATTCACGCCAAACTGTTCCTGATTTCACGTAAAGAAAACGGTGAAGTGGTGCGTTACGCACACATCGGGACCGGGAACTTTAACGAAAAAACCGCGCGTCTTTATACTGACTATTCGTTGCTGACCGCTGATGCGCGCATTACCAACGAAGTACGGCGTGTGTTCAACTTTATTGAAAACCCATACCGTCCGGTGACATTTGATTATTTAATGGTGTCACCACAAAACTCCCGCCGTTTGTTGTATGAGATGGTGGACCGCGAGATCGCCAACGCGCAGCAAGGGCTGCCCAGCGGTATCACTCTAAAGCTAAATAACCTTGTCGATAAAGGTCTGGTCGACCGTCTGTATGCGGCTTCCAGCTCCGGCGTGCCGGTGAATCTGCTGGTTCGTGGAATGTGTTCGCTGATCCCTAATCTGGAAGGCATTAGTGATAACATCCGTGCTATCAGTATTGTTGACCGTTACCTTGAACATGACCGGGTTTATATTTTTGAAAATGGCGGCGATAAAAAGGTTTATCTTTCTTCCGCCGACTGGATGACGCGCAATATTGATTATCGTATTGAAGTAGCGACGCCACTACTCGATCCACGCCTGAAGCAGCGAGTACTGGACATCATCGACATTTTATTCAGCGATACGGTCAAAGCGCGTTATATCGATAAAGAACTTAGTAATCGCTACGTTCCCCGCGGTAACCGCCGCAAAGTGCGGGCGCAGTTGGCGATTTACGATTACATCAAATCCCTCGAACAACCTGAATAACCCTATGCCAATACACGACAAATCCCCTCGTCCGCAGGAGTTTGCTGCGGTCGATCTTGGTTCAAACAGTTTCCACATGGTTATTGCCCGTGTGGTGGATGGCGCTATGCAGATTATTGGTCGCCTGAAACAGCGGGTCCATCTGGCAGACGGTCTGGGGCCAGATAATATGTTGAGTGAAGAGGCAATCACACGCGGATTGAACTGCCTATCGTTGTTTGCTGAACGCTTGCAGGGATTTTCGCCTGCCAGCGTTTGTATTGTTGGCACCCATACGCTGCGTCAGGCGTTGAATGCTACTGACTTTTTGAAACGCGCGGAAAAGGTCATTCCCTACCCGATTGAAATTATTTCCGGTAATGAAGAAGCCCGTCTGATTTTCATGGGCGTGGAACATACCCAGCCGGAAAAAGGTCGCAAACTGGTTATTGATATTGGCGGCGGATCTACGGAACTGGTGATTGGTGAAAATTTCGAACCGATTCTCGTTGAAAGCCGCCGGATGGGTTGTGTCAGCTTTGCCCAACTCTATTTCCCGGGCGGGGTCATCAATAAAGAGAATTTTCAGCGCGCTCGCATGGCGGCAGCACAAAAACTGGAAACTTTAACCTGGCAATTTCGCATTCAAGGCTGGAACGTGGCAATGGGCGCTTCCGGTACCATAAAAGCCGCCCATGAAGTGTTAATGGAAATGGGCGAGAAAGACGGGATAATTACCCCGGAACGTCTGGAAAAACTGGTAAAAGAAGTTTTACGTCACCGTAATTTCGCATCGCTGAGTTTACCGGGTCTTTCCGAAGAACGGAAAACAGTCTTCGTTCCTGGACTGGCGATTTTATGCGGTGTGTTTGATGCCTTAGCCATCCGTGAACTGCGCCTTTCTGATGGGGCGTTACGCGAAGGTGTATTGTATGAAATGGAAGGACGTTTCCGTCATCAGGATGTGCGTAGTCGCACCGCCAGTAGTCTGGCTAACCAGTATCACATCGACAGTGAACAGGCCCGACGGGTGCTGGATACCACTATGCAAATGTACGAACAGTGGCGGGAGCAGCAACCGAAGCTGGCGCATCCGCAACTGGAAGCGCTACTGCGATGGGCCGCCATGCTGCATGAGGTCGGGTTGAATATCAACCACAGCGGTTTGCATCGCCACTCCGCTTATATTCTGCAAAACAGCGACTTGCCGGGTTTTAATCAGGAACAGCAGTTGATGATGGCGACGCTGGTGCGCTATCACCGTAAAGCGATTAAGCTCGACGATCTGCCGCGCTTTACCTTGTTTAAGAAGAAACAGTTCCTGCCACTGATTCAGCTATTGCGCCTTGGCGTATTACTCAATAATCAACGTCAAGCAACCACCACACCGCCAACATTGACGCTGATTACCGATGACAGTCACTGGACACTGCGTTTTCCGCATGACTGGTTTAGTCAGAATGCACTGGTACTGCTTGATCTGGAAAAGGAGCAAGAATACTGGGAAGGCGTGGCTGGCTGGCGATTGAAAATTGAAGAAGAAAGTTCACCTGAAATAGCTGCTTAATGCTTTGCGGGCCGACGAGAAATGTCGGCCCTCGCTGTTCAGGCACTTTCGCGAATGGGTTCGATTTCATTCAGCGTATCAATTAACGGTTGCGGCTTACCAATAAGATAACCCTGCATATAATCTATCCCTAAAGAAAGCACCGCCTCGCGGATCTCTTCGTTTTCAACGTACTCTGCCACTACCAGCATTTTCTTCATTCGCGCCAGGTGACAAATCGACGCCACTATCTGGTAATCCAGACTATTTGACACAATATTGCGGATAAAACTGCCGTCAATTTTAAGGAGATCGGCATTCACATTTTTAAGCCGCGCATAACTGGCGTAGCCGGTGCCGAAATCATCAATCGCAATCTGACAGCCTAATTCCTGAAGATGCTGCAAGGTGATTTGCGCCTGCTTAACATTGGTCAGCGCATTACTTTCGGTGACTTCAAAAATAAGTTGCCACGCTTCAATCTGGTATTTAGCCAGCAACTGACTGACTTCAAATGGAAAACGAGCCTGACATACCGAGGTTGGCGACAGATTAATAGCAAAACGGTGAGCGGGCATCCTGGCTCTGTTTTCAGCCATAAATTGCAGCGTATGCTCAATGACCCACATGTCGATACTGGACGATAAACCAAATTCATGCGCGACCGGCAAGAAGCTGTCGGGGCTGATGAGTTCATCACTCTCACCTTTCATGCGCAGAAGGATCTCATGGTAGACATCACCACGCATACCGGTAATCGGCTGGGCCATCAGGAAAAAATGGTTATGCTCCAATGCCTGCTGTAGCCGATTCATCATCGCGACTTTATCTTTCAATTCACGTTGTAAATACATAGCCCCGCGGCGCTGCATATTTTCTGGAGCGTTGGTCACGATGGAGAGTTCAGCAACCGTATTTAGCTCTCCCAGCAGCAGGTAGATATGATTCACCGGCGAGCGTACATAGCAGTAACTGACGCCAATCTGCGGTTGCATCGGCATTCCATCCCAAAAGAAACGAAATTGCTTGAGATGGCTATCCAGTGCGGTAATGCGCTCCTGGTGCGATTCTGTATTCAGTCGCAGCGCGAGATCGTTACCCGAAAGCTGATAAACATCTTCACCCGGTTCCAGCAATGGTGACAGCCAGTGAGAAAGTTTTTGCTTGTATTGAATCCGTAGCATGATGCCATAGTTCTTAACCAGCATTTCCATGCCGGGGATGCGTAAATAACAAAGCGCAGACCAGGGGGCATCACGCAACGCGCGATTCAGGGCGCGAACATTTGGCAGATGAACCACCGGGTCCACATACGCAAGCCGCTGAATGCGTCTGACTACCGCTCGCTGACGGGTTGCCAGTACAGCCATATAATTGACAATAAAAGAGAATACCAGATAACTGGAGGAGGTTATGGTCAGTTGCGTGGTATAGCCAGGATAAATGGGAATGTAATTTTGATAGCTGTGGATGCTGATCATCAGCACGACCGCCCAGAGCAGCGAAATCAACTTATAACCATAGCGCATGGCTCCCCACATCATCAGGGGTAGCAATAATGACAAGGTATAATTGGTGCTGAAAATCGTGCTTTTTTCATTTAACGGCATGCATAACAGCAACAACAACGCACCTAATGCCAGTAGCCAGAGCGCGAACTCTTTTTTGGTGACTTTCACATCAACTTGCTGTTTTAATTGCGAATAATAGCTGCGTAAATAAAACGGATTTCGCACCACCCGAATGATGAAGTAGCACAGCGGAACACCAATCAGATTGCCCACCAGTAAGGCCTGATAATTGATTAAGGTCCCGAGGTTAAAAGGCATGACGCCGACCAGATTTTCTCTACTCGCCAGTAACCCTACAAATGCGGCAAACTGGAAAAGTATCAGAAACAGCGTTGCAGGAAACACAATCTGCCAGAATATACGCTGGGAAATTAAACGGGTATCACCATGTGAAACGTTGTTACGCCGGGGAGTAAAGACCCTGTAACCGCCCCAACAGAGAATGATAATGATAATAAAATTAGCTGTTAATGAGAGCGTTTCGTAAAAACCCAGCTCTGAATATTTGCGGACAAAAATCCCTAAGGCGATCCCTGGCAATGCCGCCCAGCTGAAAAACATCATCATGCTGATCATCAGTGCCAAAGGCAGGTAAAAGAGAAAAACCTCACCGGAAGAAATATGCGCGAAAGTATTAATATGGGCGAAAATGGGCAAGATTAAAGAAGGCAGGAACAGCGGAAGCCCCCACCATTTATCACGTATTTTTATATAGGTTGCATTCAGTTTCATAGATGCTCAGCAGAATCCCCCACATCCTGAAGGAGGTGTATTCAGACAGGCATCCCACCTGACTTCGAATGATGATTATTCATCACTATAGAGAGCATTGATTCTAAGTGTCATATGAAAGTTCCAATTGATATATATCAAACAAAATAACCCTGATTAATGAATTATTACGTTTATCATGTTAATTCATCATTATTACATCATCATTGTAAATAATTAAATTAACTTCCATAACATTAAAATATGTATCCACTGACGCTTTTTTACATAACGAAGAATTGACCATTTTGTCCTGTTGTGCCTTAATGTAAGTACCGTCCACGGCGTGGGACATACTTCAAGGAACCTTTTGTGAGTCAGGCAACCAGTATGCGAAAACGACACCGATTTAACAGTCGCATGACCCGTATCGTACTGCTCATCAGCTTTATCTTCTTCTTTGGCCGCTTTATCTACTCGTCCGTCGGTGCATGGCAGCACCATCAGAGCAAAAAAGAAGCTCAGCAATCCACACTCTCCGTCGAATCACCGGTACAACGTTAGCGGTTACCTTCTCCACCTTCACTGAACATAACGGCACCTCGCTGTCGGATGCTTTTGCTCTTTGGGATTATCAAAGCGGCAGATATTCTTTCATCTTAAATTTTACGTCTTTGTCCTGACTGATGTTTATCCTGTTTGGCTGCGAAATAAATATAAAATTAATACATATGTTTTAATGATGTATTTTTATAAATTATTTTCCACATGAATTTTAATAAATTTAATCTATTCCTTTATACGCAATACATTTACTTTCCTCTTTTGATGATCTTAAATGTCTTATTTTTCGTAATGTGTATAACAAGGAATAGTGATGAAATTTAAAAAATGTCTTCTGCCTGTGGCAATGTTAGCGTCATTCACTCTGGCAGGATGCCAGTCAAATGCTGATGATCATGCCGCCGATGTTTATCAAACCGATCAACTGAATACCAAACAAGAAACTAAAACCGTTAATATTATTTCCATTCTTCCCGCAAAAGTTGCCGTAGACAACTCCCAAAATAAACGAAACGCACAAGCCTTCGGCGCGCTTATTGGTGCAGTCGCTGGCGGTGTTATCGGCCACAACGTGGGGTCTGGCAGCAATTCCGGAACGACGGCAGGTGCAGTTGGCGGCGGAGCTGTTGGCGCGGCAGCAGGTTCTATGGTGAATGATAAAACCTTAGTGGAAGGTGTTTCTCTGACGTATAAGGAAGGCACCAAAGTGTATACCTCCACCCAGGTGGGTAAAGAGTGCCAGTTTACGACAGGTTTAGCCGTTGTTATTACCACGACGTATAACGAAACGCGTATTCAGCCAAATACCAAATGTCCTGAAAAGAGCTAATAATCAGGAGGAGTCATGAAGAAAGTTTTTCTTTGCGCCATCATAGCCTCCTTAAGCTATCCGGCTATCGCCTCATCATTGCAGGATCAACTCTCTGCTGTCGCAGAAGCGGAACAGCAAGGTAAAAACGAAGAGCAAAGGCAGCATGACGAATGGGTCGCGGAGCGCAACAGGGAAATCCAGCAAGAGAAGCAACGTCGCGCAAACGCCCAGGCCGCGGCTAATAAAAGAGCGGCAACGGCAGCGGCGAATAAGAAAGCTCGTCAGGATAAACTGGACGCCGAAGCCACTGCGGACAAGAAACGCGATCAAAGTTATGAAGATGAGCTACGCAGCTTAGAGATTCAGAAACAAAAACTGGCGCTGGCGAAAGAAGAAGCCCGCGTTAAGCGAGAAAACGAATTTATCGATCAGGAACTGAAGCACAAAGCTGCGCAAACCGATGTGGTGCAATCTGAAGCTGACGCAAACAGGAATATGACTGAAGGCGGTCGCGATCTGATGAAAAGCGTGGGCAAAGCAGAAGAGAACAAATCGGACAGCTGGTTTAACTAAGCGATGTCAGTAACTTCAATCCTATGATTCGTGAGTATAAAAAACCCTCTGTAGTAACAGAGGGTTTTGCTAATTCATAGTGCAGGGATCAAATCATTCCCACTCAATAGTCGCCGGTGGCTTGCCGCTGATGTCATACACCACGCGGGAAATACCGTTCACTTCATTGATAATGCGGTTGGAAACGCGACCAAGGAAATCGTACGGCAGATGCGCCCAGTGTGCGGTCATAAAGTCGATGGTTTCGACGGCACGCAGAGACACAACCCAGTCGTATTTACGACCATCGCCCATTACGCCAACAGAACGTACCGGCAGGAACACGGTAAACGCCTGGCTAACTTTGTCGTACAGGTCCGCTTTACGCAGTTCTTCAATGAAGATGGCATCAGCACGGCGCAGCAGGTCGCAGTACTCTTTCTTCACTTCGCCCAGCACACGAACGCCAAGCCCTGGTCCCGGGAACGGGTGACGGTACAGCATGTCGTACGGCAGGCCCAGCTCCAGACCAATTTTACGCACTTCGTCTTTGAACAGCTCTTTCAGCGGTTCAACCAGGCCCATCTTCATCTCTTTCGGCAGGCCGCCCACGTTGTGGTGAGATTTGATGACGTGAGCTTTACCGGTTGCAGACGCGGCAGATTCGATAACATCAGGGTAGATAGTACCCTGCGCCAGCCACTTCACATCTTCCAGTTTCAGCGCTTCTTCATCGAATACTTCAACGAAAACGCGACCGATGATTTTACGTTTTGCTTCCGGATCGTTTTCACCAGCCAGCGCTGACAAGAAGCGATCTTCTGCCGGAACGTGAACAATGTTCAGACCAAAGTGATCGCCAAACATATCCAGAACCTGCTCTGCTTCGTTGAGACGCAGCAGGCCGTTGTCGACGAATACGCAAGTCAGGTTTTTGCCGATTGCGCGGTGCAGCAGCATTGCAGTCACGGAGGAATCCACGCCACCAGAGAGGCCGAGGATCACTTTATCGTCGCCTACCTGCTCGCGGATACGGGCTACTGCATCGTCGATAATTTTCGCTGGCGTCCACAGGGCTTCACACTGGCAGATATCACGCACAAAACGCTCCAGCATGCGCATCCCCTGGCGGGTATGAGTCACTTCCGGGTGGAACTGTACGCCATAGAAGCGTTTTTCTTCATTTGCCATGATGGCGAACGGGCAGCTTTCGGTGCTGGCTACGGTGATGAAGTCGGACGGGATAGCGGTAACTTTATCGCCGTGGCTCATCCAGACATCGAGCAGAGGTTTACCGTCTGCTGTCAGCGCATCTTCAATACCGCGAACCAGTGCGCTGTCGTTTACGACTTCAACCTGCGCATAGCCAAATTCACGTTCGTTAGAGGCTTCAACATGACCACCCAACTGCATTGCCATGGTCTGCATACCATAGCAAACGCCGAATACCGGTACGCCTGCTTCAAAGACATACTGCGGCGCACGCGGGCTGTTTTCTTCGGTGGTGCTTTCCGGGCCGCCGGAAAGAATAATGCCGCTTGGATTGAAGTCACGAATTTGTGCTTCTGTCACATCCCACGCCCACAGTTCGCAGTAAACACCCAGTTCACGCACGCGGCGCGCAACCAGTTGGGTGTACTGAGAACCGAAGTCCAGAATGAGGATGCGATGCTTATGAATGTTTTCCGTCATTGACGCTTATTCCGAGGCAAGTGAAACAGATAATATAAATCGCCCGACATGAAGTCGGGCGAAGAGAATCAGGAGCCCAGACGGTAGTTCGGGGACTCTTTAGTAATGGTCACGTCGTGAACGTGGCTTTCCTGAATGCCCGCACCGCTGATACGTACAAACTCCGCTTTAGTACGCAGTTCGTCGATAGTACCACAGCCGGTCAGGCCCATACAGGAGCGCAGGCCGCCCATCTGCTGGTGAATGATCTCTTTCAGACGACCTTTGTAGGCTACACGGCCTTCGATACCTTCCGGCACCAGTTTGTCGGCAGCGTTGTCGCTCTGGAAGTAACGGTCAGAAGAACCTTTGGACATCGCGCCCAGAGAGCCCATCCCACGGTAAGACTTGTAAGAACGGCCCTGGTAGAGTTCGATTTCACCCGGGGATTCTTCCGTACCCGCCAGCATGGAACCTACCATCACCGCGCTTGCACCAGCAGCGATAGCTTTCGCGATATCGCCAGAGAAACGAATACCACCGTCAGCGATAACCGGAATCCCGGTGCCTTCCAGGGCTTCTACTGCGTCAGCAACGGCAGTGATCTGCGGTACACCGACGCCAGTAACAATGCGGGTAGTACAAATAGAACCTGGGCCGATACCCACTTTAACGGCACTGCAACCGGCTTCTGCCAGCGCGCGGGCACCTGCAGCTGTTGCCACGTTGCCGCCGATGATTTGCAGGTCAGGATATTTAGCGCGAGTTTCACGGATACGCTGCAGAACGCCTTCAGAGTGACCGTGAGAGGAGTCGATCAGCAGAACGTCAACGCCTGCGGCAACCAGCGCATCAACACGCTCTTCGTTACCCGCACCTGCGCCAACCGCTGCACCTACACGCAGACGGCCTTGTTCGTCTTTACAGGCGTTCGGTTTACGTTCCGCTTTCTGGAAGTCCTTCACAGTGATCATGCCGATCAGGTGGAATTCATCATCAACCACCAGCGCTTTTTCAACGCGTTTTTCGTGCATTTTTGCCAGCACCACTTCACGGGCTTCGCCTTCACGCACGGTTACCAGACGCTCTTTCGGCGTCATGTAAACGCTAACCGGCTGGTTCAGATCGGTAACAAAACGCACGTCACGACCGGTGATAATGCCGACCAGTTCGTTTTCTTCGGTCACAACCGGATAGCCTGCAAAACCGTTACGCTCGGTCAGCTCTTTCACTTCGCGCAGCGTCGTGGTTGGCAGAACAGTCTGCGGATCGGTTACCACGCCAGATTCGTGTTTTTTCACGCGGCGAACTTCTTCAGCCTGGCGTTCAATGGACATGTTTTTGTGGATAAAGCCGATACCGCCTTCCTGAGCCAGGGCGATAGCCAGGCGCGCTTCCGTTACGGTATCCATTGCTGCGGAGAGCATAGGGATATTCAGACGAATAGTTTTCGTCAGCTGGGTGCTGAGGTCAGCGGTATTCGGCAGAACGGTAGAATGTGCAGGAACGAGGAGAACGTCGTCAAACGTCAGAGCTTCTTTAGCGATACGTAGCATGGGCAATATCTCGACCAGAGTGGTTAATAAATATTGCCGCGGCATTATACAGAGCGTAACCGATTGCATCTACCCCTTTTTGCAAAAAATGCTTGCTATCCCCGGAGGGCGGGTTACTATCGACTGAATAACCTGCTGATTTAGAATTTGATCTCGCTCACATGTTACCTTCTCAATCCCCTGCAATTTTTACCGTTAGCCGCCTGAATCAAACGGTTCGTCTGCTGCTTGAGCATGAGATGGGGCAGGTGTGGATCAGTGGCGAAATCTCTAATTTCACACAACCGGCTTCCGGTCACTGGTACTTTACGCTTAAAGACGATAACGCCCAGGTGCGCTGCGCGATGTTCCGCAACAGCAATCGCCGGGTGACCTTTCGCCCGCAGCATGGGCAACAGGTTTTAGTTCGTGCCAACATTACGCTGTATGAACCGCGCGGCGATTATCAAATTATTGTCGAAAGTATGCAGCCCGCCGGTGAAGGTTTACTGCAACAGAAGTACGAACAGCTTAAAGCGAAGTTGCAGGCTGAAGGGTTATTCGACCAGCAATTCAAGAATCCGCTACCGTCACCTGCGCACTGCGTGGGCGTTATCACCTCAAAGACCGGTGCTGCACTGCACGATATTTTGCATGTGTTGAAACGCCGCGATCCGTCTCTGCCGGTGATCATCTACCCGACCGCCGTTCAGGGCGATGACGCACCAGGGCAAATCGTTCGCGCCATTGAGCTGGCGAATCTTCGCAACGAATGTGACGTACTGATCGTCGGGCGTGGCGGTGGTTCGCTGGAAGATTTATGGAGTTTTAACGATGAACGCGTGGCACGGGCGATTTTTGCCAGCCGCATTCCGGTGGTCAGCGCCGTTGGGCATGAAACCGATGTGACGATTGCCGACTTTGTTGCTGATCTACGTGCGCCAACGCCGTCAGCCGCCGCCGAAGTGGTGAGCCGCAATCAGCAAGAGTTACTGCGTCAGGTGCAGTCTGCGCAGCAACGGCTGGAAATGGCGATGGATTACTACCTCGCCAACCGCACACGACGTTTTACGCAGATTCATCACCGTTTACAGCAGCAGCATCCACAGCTCCGGCTGGCGCGTCAGCAAACCACGCTTGAGCGTCTGCAAAAGCGGATGAGCTTTGCGTTGGAGAATCAGCTTAAACGCGCCGGTCAGCAACAGCAGCGATTAACACAGCGGCTGAATCAGCAAAATCCGCAGCCGAAGATTCACCGTGCGCAAACGCGGATCCAACAGCTGGAATATCGTCTCGCTGAAACACTTCGCGCACAGCTTAGCGCCACGCGCGAACGCTTTGGTAATACAGTGACGCACCTCGAAGCGGTGAGTCCACTCTCCACGCTCGCACGCGGTTATAGCGTTACCAGCGCCGCTGATGGCGCGGTGCTAAAACAGGTTAAGCAGGTGAAAGTGGGTGAGACACTGACCACTCGCCTGGGCGATGGCGTAGTGATCAGTGAAGTGAGTGCTGTGACGAAAAGCCGCAAGCCGCGCAAGAAAACCTAATGACGCATTGCGAATCTTATTTACATCTTGGCCCCCATTTACAGACCCGATAAGACTACTGGAAACAAGTCGCAAACCCTGCGGTACTGGATGCCTGAATACCGCAGTTTTGTGTCCCCGCCCCTTCATCCATACCACAATAGAACGAACCGGCCCGATCGGTAGAGAAATAGGGGAAGCTTATCGATGATGGCCATCCCAGCGCACTAAAGCCGCTATGTAATGACTGTAAATCGGCATAACTCGGTGATTTACTAAAGTCACCGCACTGCTTTGCAATATCCCATTTTTGAGCATCGATCACATGTGCCAGCGCCCAGATTTCATTATTCACCGTTGGCGCTACTGCCGCTGTAGCCCCTGACGGCAACTCTGATTGCAATAGCGGGCGATGTAACGTCTTGCCACTTACGGTGGCGGTATCCGCCATATGCCCCCAGAAATACGCCGTGGCGACATTCGGACTGGTCGGCACGGTGAAAATCGTGTCCAGCGTCGCCGTTATTGTGGCGTTATCCGTCAGCGTCACCGTCAACGGCGTTTTATATCCTGGCGTATTATCCTGACGAACGGTAAAACTTGCCGTACCGTCCGCCCCTGTCACACCGTCGACCGTATTCCCACTGTCAACCAGCGTTACCACCGTCCCGCTGGCAGGTTGTACCGTCATATCATCCATCGCCGCAATATCACCATACAACGTCGCCCCGCTGTTGCGTGGCACGGCTTCACCACGTTTTAAGGTGAAAGCGACATTCGGTACCGGCTTCCCGGCGCTGTCTTTTACGGTAACAACGAGGGGCACGGCTTCACCTTTTTTTACCTTCGCTGCCTGCGTAGTAGCATCTATCGCCGTCGATGTCAGCGTGACGCTGGAGACGGTCGCGCGGGGATTGACCAGACATCCCTGATACCCCGTACTCGCCGTCGACGACTCAAAACCATTATTCAGACTGACAACCAGGGCATTCCCCTGCTTGTTATCCAGTGCCCACCATGCATACTTCGTAGACCAGCCGATTTGAGTCGTCAGCGTGTTCCCCGGATAGCGCGCGTAGAGCGATAATAAATCATCGCTCAATGGCCGACGTGCCGCTTCACAAGGACTGAGGCTGCTATCTTCCCTTTGCGTTGCCTTAAACAACGGCCACACTTCATTGTTATCCGTCACCTGACTGACTCCGGCGCTCGACGGCAGCTCTTTCAACAATTTAGGCCGTTCAAAGACCACGCCGTTTTCCGCCGTTACCGTATCCGGCATATGGCCCCAGTAGGTCGCCATTGCGGAATCCGGGCTGGTGACGACGGTAAAGATCGCATCAATGACGCTGGTAGTTGCGACATCTCGCGCCAGTATAGCGGTGAACGGAATGGCCAGGCCGATGGTCTCAGGCTGTTCAACATTGAAAGTGGCCGTACCATCACTGCCGGTGAAACCTTGCCATTGCGTATCGTGTGCGGCCAGAGAAAACTCCGCCGACACAGGTGTCAATTCTGTCAACGTCATTGCATTTGCCGGCGTGCCCACTCCTGCTCCTGAACGGCTCATCGCTGAACCACGCCTGAGCGTAACGGCCTCTCCCGCCAGCGGGTTGCCATCACGATCTTTGACCGTCACCACAATTGGCAGTGGGTTACCTTTTTTCACTGACGCGCTGGGTCGCCCGCCATTACTGAGGGTTCTGGCGTTATCCATTGCGGATGACGTCAACATTACGCTGACGCCTGCCGGATGCGGCTTCGCCAGGCAAAGCATCAGCGCGTTGTTTGCCGAGCTCTTCGCGATATCTCCTGCGCTCAGGCTGACAGTCTGATACTGCCACGTATATAAATCCGGCATGACCATATCATAAGCCCACCACTTGCCTGCATATATCGGCAGCCCCAGGTCAGTCATTATCGCGCCGTTGGGATGATCATTATACAAATCCAACAATTCATTACTGCGCGGTTGATTCTCCAGCGGACAATCTGTCGATGTTAAATTTTGAACGTTGCTCATATACGACCACACTTCACCATTGCCGTTAGTGTTAATCGATGACCCTGAAGTCGCTTCGGCTTTCAGGAGCGGTCGTCTGAAGGTGACGCCTGCCGAACTGGTAAAGGTGTCCGGCATGTGTCCCCAGAATTTCGCGCTCGGTGAGTCCGGGCTGGTTATCACCGTGTAGATAACATCCAGCGTGGCGGTTTTGGTTGTATCGCGCGCCAGCGTGACGGTTATCGGTGTCGCCAGACCTGTCGTGGCATTCTGGCTCACTTCAAAGGTGGCTGTGCCATCACTGCCCGTTGTTCTGAGCACTTTTGCCCCATTTGCCGTCAGCCCAGCGTCGCTGTTCGCGGGTATCAATGACTTCACGGTAAGATCGTCCGCACTCGAGTTAACGGTTGCTTTCGAGCGATCCAGCGTCGTTCCACGCGTGAGGGTAAAGTCGGCGTAGGGTACCGGATTCCCGGTGCTATCACGTACGGTCACCGTCAGCGGAATCGTCTCACCTTTCTTCGCTACGGCGCTCGGTCGACCACCATTGCTGACCGTTTTTGCCGCATCCTGTGCTGTTGAAGTGATCTCTATCATCGCCGGAACGGTATGCGGTTCCACCAGGCACATCACTACCGCCGTATAACTGGACGGTGCCTGAACTGTCTGACCATTAACGAGTGAAAACGCCTGGTTGCTCCAGCTACTGCCAGAAACCGTCATCATGTCGTAGGCCCACATATACCCGGCGGAAGTCGGCAAGCCGAGCACCGTGCCCAACTGGTTGTTAGGGTAATCCGCATACAACCCCTGCATATCAGTCGTCAGCGGTTGATAACTCTCATCACACCCAGCCTTGCTGGCATCCGTTTTCTCCGTTGCTGTCAGGCGCGACCAGACTTCATTATTGGTCGTTACCGCCGTACCACCAGAAAGTTCAGCTTTGAGGAAAGGCCGTTTGAAGGTGACGCCCTTGCTGCTGGTAAAGGTTTCCGCCATATGCCCCCAGTTGGCCGCCAGCGGTGTATCCGGGCTGGTGACGACGGTGAAGATCACTGGCAAGGTGTTCGACGACACGCCGGTATCGTTCAACAGAGCATAAAAGTCGGTTTTGAGTCCAGTAGACACATCCTGTCGGAGTGTCATCGTGGTGGTTCCGTCTGGCCCGGTCACGCCATACAGAATGGTCGATGCAGTGGTATCCACCGTCGTACCCGACGCAGTCGTGACCGACACTTTCTGCGATGTTGACGCCACATTTTGGCGATTGACCGGGTTAGCGTGTTTCAGGGCAAACGGCGTATTGCCGACTAAATTCCCCTGTGCATCTTTAGTCGAAATGCGGATCGACACGCTATCGCCTTTCTGCACTTTGATCGCGCTAAGCGTACTGTCAATGCTGACAAATTGCGAGGGGTCTGAGGCCTCCAGCGTAATCTGGCTAGCAGCCGTCAACGGCGTTGTGCGGCAGGTTTGTTGCACGACTGTGTTCGTCGAGATTTGTGAGACTGCACCAGTATTCAGTTGCACCACATTGTAGTAACGGCTCCCTGTTTGCGTATCACTCGGGGTATTGGTGAGATAGGTCGTTTTTACCGGCCATCCCTGCACCGTACTCATCACATTACCGCTATTGGCGTCATACAAAGACTTCAGTCCATCCAGCGTCGGCATATAATCTGTACCACACCCATTCATGCTGGTGTCAGCCGACTGAGTCCAGGTGAATCTTGCCCAATCTTCACCGTTTTCAGCCGTAGAATTTCGACCACTGGTGTTACTCAGCTCTTTCAACAACAGTGGTCGTTTATAGATTGTACCGTCGGAGGCCATCACCGTTTCGGCCATATGTCCCCAAAAATTCGCTTTTGGCGAATCCGGGCTGGTCACGACAGTAAAGACCACCGGTAGCGTCGCCTTGACGCTGCTGGACGTATCCAGTTTTGCCGTGAGATCGGTTCTTAACCCGGTACTGTTATCCTGTTTCAGGGTAAATGTCGTTGACCCGTCTGCACCAGTCACGCCGTAAATCGTTTCACTCGTCGACTGGAAATTATTTCGCGTATTTCCCCAAGCATCCGTCACCGTCAGCGCGCCCACGCTCGCGGTTGCTGATGCGTTAGCCCGACTCACGCTGTTGGCACGCGTCAGGATAAATGCCGTATTGCCCACCAGGTTGCCTTGCGTATCTTTGGTGGTGACGCGCACCACGGATTCTTCGCCTTTTTTCGCTTTTACCACGTTATAGGTGGTATCCAGCGTCGCCGGATCTGCCGCTTCCAGCAGAATTTGGCCCACCGTGGTTACCGGCGTGGTCTGGCAGGTCAGCAGTTGCAGCGCCGTTGATGACACTGCCGCACTCGTGCCATTGCTGAGATCTACCGCCTTGTAGTTACGCTGCTCCATGCTGCCGTTGTCGGACGTGTTGGACAAATAGCGTGTTGCCACCGGCCAGCCCTGCACGGTTTTCATGGTGTTGCCCGCATTATTAGCAAACAGTGACGTCAGACCGGCTTGAGTCGGAATATAGTTGGTTCCACAGCCACTATACGTCGTGGAAGAACTCGCATAATTAATGTTAAACAACGCCCAGTTTTCATTGTCTTCAGACGTCGATGTTCGCCCAGTCTGATAGGCCAGTTCCTTCAACAACAGCGGGCGTTTAAATACCGTACCGTCCGCAGCCGTCACCGTTTCCGGCATATGCCCCCACATTTTCGCTTTGCTACTATCCGGGCTGGTGACCACAGTAAAGATTGTATCCAGGCTGTCTTTTTTTGTTGGATCGGAATACAACGTCGCCGTCAGCGCCGTTTTGGTGCCGTGAGTATCCGGGCGGGTAATATTGAGGATTTTGCTGCCGTCGCTACCGGTCATGGCAGTATAAAATCCCGCGGTGTCGTTCAACGTCGTTTCATCCGCCAGCCCACTGTTAATCACCACCGGTGCCACCAGCGCATCGCCACTACCGGCAATATGTTTTTCGCCCGTGCGGGTATAACCGTCTCCGCGACTCAGTTTAAATGGCATATCCGTGAGCGGATTACCCTGCGCATCTTTTACCGTTACCTTAACCCGTAGCGTTTCGCCTTTTTTCAGCTTCGCCGCGTTATTTCCGGCAGCCCACTGTGCGTTATCAACCACATCCAGCGTAATGCTGCTGGCAGGTTTGTTCGCCGTCGTCAGGCAACTGACGTAAACCGGCGTATCGCCGCCGATGGCCTGTGCGCCGTTATCCAGGGCAATGGTGTAATTGTGCGGCGTTAAATCCGCGGGGGAACTGCTCCAGTAGGGCTGACGCTGCGTCGGCCAGCCGTGTGTGGCTTGCACCGCATTACCGTTATTAGCGTCATAAAGCGCACTGAGCTGGGAGCGGCGCGGCAGCATATTGGTTCCGCAACCGCCTTTACTGGTAATGGCCGTACTGGCCTGGCTAACGCGCGCCCAGACTTCGTTTTTTTCCGTTAGTGTGCCATCCGGACTGGCGATTTCTGCTGCCAGCTTAGGCCGGGTAAAGGTTAATGAATCAACGGTAATCGTTTCATCCATATGGCCCCACATCTGCGCCCCACTAACATCCGGGCTGGTTGGGGTGGTAAAAATAACATTGTAATTAATGGCATTTGGTAGATGGGAATTGACCGGCGTAATGCTCAGCACGGTTCTTAACCCCACCCCCTGGGGTTGCTCTATTTCGACCGTTGCCACGCCTTGTGCATCTGTCGTACCTGTGTAGACCATCGACGGCTGTGATGTGCCGTATTGCGTGCCATTCATCGAGATTGCGCCGCTGCTCGGGTCATCAAACCCGCTCACCAGCCCCGCTCGGTTATACCCCATGCCTTTGGTAATGGTGAATGCAGTAAAGGGTACCGGGGTATTATTGAGCGCGTTAATCGTACGCACGGTCATCACGATGGTGTCACCTACTTTGGCCTGCGCTTTGCTGCCAGGGGTGATATCGTGATCGGTGCTGACTTCAACCTTCGCTACCATCTCATTGCCCGAACAGGAGAGGTAATTCTGCTTAAAGCCGGAGTAGCTGTCGACGTTTCCGTTCCCCAGATTCACCGATGAATGCGTGGCTTGCTCCACCGCGCTTAAGTAGCTCTGTTGGGCGGTGGGCCAGCCATACTCAGTGCCAATCGCGTTACCGGGATGGGCTGAAAACAGGCTTTCCAGCCCACTCTGACGTGGCGTATGGCCGACGCCGCATTCAGCCTGCATACTGGTGTCTTGATCGAACAGCGCCCAGTCTTCGTTATTTTCTCGCACCGTTCCCAGTTCATGCTCAGTTTCATCCGCCAGTAATGGGCGTTTGAACAGGCTGCCAGATTCAACAATGCCGCGCATATGGCCCCACATCCGCGCCTTATCGCTATCAGGGCTGGTGATCACGGTAAAAATCACATCTTTGGCATCTGTGGCCGTAAAATTGCTGCGCATTTTCGCCGTGATATGGGTTTTCACGCCTGCGCCGTCGGGCTGACTCAGGGTTAGCGAAGCCTGACCGTTGACATCGGTCATGCCTTCATAGGTGTGAGCATCAACCTGTTGCAAATTCGAACCACCAGTAATCTGCACCGGATGGGCTTCCCAGGCGGAATCGGTTTGATTTTTGCGGTTAACGCCGTCATCCAGATGCAGCGAGAAGTAGTAATACGCCAGTGGTTGATCGTTATTTTTATTGTCGGTGATCGTCAGACGCATCGTGGCGTCTTCGCCCACCTGCGATTTCATCGCCTGTGCCGTATCATCATAGTTTTCGGGCGTAAGGACGATTTTCGGTTCGACATCAGGCGCGGGTTTATCCACACAGCTCACAAGAAACGTGGTGCTATCCGGCTTTTGCGTTTCACCACGGTTAGAGACATCCGCCGCATGGTGCTGCCCGGTGGTGCCCGCCAGCGATGACCAGTAATAATCCCCCTGCATCGGCCAGCCAAGGACTGTCTGCACCGATGTGGGGATAACGGTCGCCAGCGCGCCAAAGTGGCGCATGCCGGGCAGCACGGTGCAGTGGCTATCTGCGCCGCTCCAGGTGAAGGTGGACCAGGTTTCGTTGTGATCGACGACCGTGGCGCTTTCATTGCTGACTTCTGCCGCCAGCTTTGGTCGACTGAAGGTGTAACCGTGGGCTTCTACCGTCTCCGCCATATGGCCCCACATCGTAGCCTGCGCCACGTCCGGGCTGGTGAGTACGGTAAAAATCACTGCGGTTTCACTGGTTTGCGCAATGCCGGAAATGCTGACCACCAGTGGCGTTTTGACGCCAGGGCCATTCGGTTGGCTCACCGTGATGGTGGCCGTGCCGTTGGCATCAGAGGTGCCATGGTATTCGGTAGCCGTCGTCGTTAACTCGGTGCTATCCAGTACCACTGGCGCACTATTATTCACTGCCCCCTGGCGATTTTCAGCATCTTTACGTTTGATAATAAACGGAATATTACCCGCGACGTTGCCCTGACAATCTTTAGTGGTGACGGTGAGCGTGATGGTGTCGCCAACGGTGGTTTTTGCCGCCGCGATCGTTTCGTTAAAACCACTGGCGCTCACCGAGATTAAATCCCCCTGTGCTGGCGCGATGTTCAGGGTCACTTTCTGGTCCACCAGCGCCACCGTCCCCGCATAGGGATACCCGGTCGAGGTCAGCAGGTAGAGCATTGGGAGGGTTTGCTGCGCATCAATCTGTGGCCAGGCCACCAGCGAGCGTCCGGCCAGCCCCTGAGCACAAAAGCTACGGTTAGCAATGGGTTGTGGGTTAAGGGGCACATCAGGCGTGACGGCATCGGCCCACACCAGGCTGACGGTAGGGGGTGTTTGATTTTCCCAGCGCAGCGCAGGTGGTGTGGAAAACTGGTCGCCTTCATTGTCCTGAGGATTAGCAACAATCAGGTTAGCAGCGTCATCGTCAACGCTAAATTCATTCGGTTTAGCAGTAAACCCGACATCATGAGATTCAGCAGGATTAAGCTGAACACTGCCCTGATAGACGGGTACGCTGGCGCTGTCGGCAAAAGGAACGGTTCCGTTAAACTCGCCTGTAGAATCAGGATATGTCTGCCATTCCGCCCCTGCCCGTGCAAAGTCAGACAGCATAAACGCTGCCAACATGCCCAGAAGCATAATGATTTTCCCTGGTTTCAGACATACCGACATGTAAAAAACTCCAGCATGATAAACAAAACATCAACCTGTTTTGCTTAACGCGTCGCTAAGCAAAACAGGCGGAAAACAGCATCCCCGTATGGGAATGCTGTTGTGCGCATTAGTGGTGTTTGTAAATGATAGACAGCGTATAGCCCTGAACGCCGTCGCCGTTTGCCGGGATCGCAAGACCACTCTTACCATTACGATCACTACCGTTAAGGCTGGTTCTTGCTTCTTCGTTAGTTTGTGGGATAACAATTTTATTGTTATCGAAGCTGGCATTAGCAATACCGCCTGCAGCACCGAGTTGTTTACTGTTACCGTTAAAGACCCATGCAAAGTCATAGTTAGCGGTAACGTCCATATCCGTACCCGCGTCATATTTACCGTTCTGGTTTTCATCCGAGTACAGTTTGGCCACATACGTTTTGTTAAGCGCAATGGCCGTATTACCACCGATAAGGTTGGTAGTGGTACCTTCCTCGAAGATGGCAACTTTCAGGTTCTGGTTCACAACCGGGCCGGGATCAACATTATCGGTATCGCTGCCGCCACCGCTGGCCGTTGAAATATCCAGCAGAGTCAGCGACGTTCCCTGGAAAGGATTACCTGTCTGGGTGATGGGCTGGATTTCAACACCGATATAACGCCCACGTTCGTCATCAGTGAGTTTATAACTCGTCTTACCTGCCGCTGCGGTCAGCTCCGTTTTACCGCCACCCGCATTATCGCTGTAACTGTACCACTTGATAGTGGCTGTCGTTTTCGCATCAATGCCTGCGGGACCATCATCAATATCCCCTTCGGTATCGCCGATATCCCATCCCAGAGTGATGGTATCCCCTGAGTAAAGGCGTTTATCCGTCTCGCTACCTGCAGGGCGGGTACCTTTACCATCAGACGTCACTTTAATGTGATCCGCATCTTCCGAGTTAATCGTGGCATTCCCCCCTTCGCGATAGAGCCAGGGTATGGTCCCCTCGAATTCAGCGGTCGTTCCACTGGCGACCCAGGCGGCATCTTCCGCCATAGCGGCTGGTACGGCACAGTATCCAGCCAGCATCAGTGCCAGCGCGACTTTTGTCAGGCCACGTTTCATATGAGGTTTCATAAACACTCTCCTTGATTAATATTCAGCGGTGGCCCGATCAGCCATGGCGCCGACCCTATTTCTTGCTGTAATTGACCTGCAAACCGTATCCCTGCACACCATCGGTTACCTGAGCATTAAATTTTGCTGCCGCTTCCTTGTTGGTTGCCGGGATCTCTATATCGACGTTCGTGGTATTGGTTTGCGCGCCGGTATTGCCATTTACGCTATTCCCCGTGAATTCCCACTGATAGTCATACTGTTTCATCTCGTCGTCAGTGAGCTTCTCAGAAAGCTGGAACACGCCGTCTTTGTTAGCGTCGCGCCACAGCACAAAGCGATAGCGGCTATTGAGGGGCAACGGTTCTTTGTTGCCGATAAGATTGACGGGCTTAGCTGCACCAACACGGTAGATAAAAGCATTCAGCCCGCCGATGTCAGAACCCAGGAACGTTACGTCAACATAGTTACTGTCATCATAAGGGGCGGCTTTCGCCTTCCAGCGGAAAGTACCGGGCAACGTACTGGAGAGCGTAACGGTCCCCTTTTCTTTATCTTGTTTGGCGATAAAAACGCACGGCACTTCGGTGGTGCAGGGTTTATTCGTCAGCGTCACTTTTTTATCGTTGGCATCAAACAGCTGCGGGCTGAGATTATCCTGCGGCAAGACATTACCGTTACGGTCAGTGTTGTCGCCAAAGCTATCCGTAACGTCGAGATCCATGACGACACCATCTACACCATCTGCTTGCGCACTGGCTTCGTGGCTGTGATTGTTCTCATCCGGTACATTGGCGATGTTGTTAACGATGAGCTCAATTTTACGGTCCTGCTGAACGGTAATTTCCACCACGCCGGAGTTCTGCCGATTGCCTTTTTCATCTTCCAGCGCCAGGCGTACCCGCCAGGTATTGAGTTTTTCCTGGTCGGCTTTATCAGAGCTGTACTGCCAGGCAGGCAGTACCAGATTCCAGTGGTTGTTGTTCCCTTCGGTAAGGGTGTTTTCTTTGATAACCGGCATCACCAGCGTACGTGCAGCATTGTTTTTCGCCTGCCAGGAGGCAGCAACGATTTTGTAATGATGATTAATGAGCGCGTTAATGGTCCACTTACATTTTTCCAGCCCGATGGCTGCTTCTGGCGTATCTTTAATCACGCACTCGGGATGTTCATTCGTCGCATCGGCTTTCAGCCACAAAGTGACATCGAGGGGATCTTTCTCTTTGTATTCCAGAACAATAAAGTTGTTACGTTCAACAAAGTCGTGACGACTGCCCATGAGCGAGTGAGCCGCGCTCACTTTGTCAGGATCAAGCTGATCTTTGAGCGGGACACCAAACTGGTAGTTCAGCGTTGCGTTAACAGAAAGATCGGTATTATCGCCAGTGCCAGCTTTGAAATCCGTTCCTACGGCAATGAGCGGTACGGGCTGGTATTTCACACCCAGCGTGACGGCGAAGGGATCTTTCTCCAGATTATCGGTGCCAAAAAGCGCGACTTCATCACCGTAATATTGTTCGAAAACGATTTTACCGCCAAGCTGCGGGTAAGCAGGTAGCCAGGCTTCGGCGCGAATATCCCAACCGCGCGCAGGACGCTCCTCATAAAAATCGAAATCTTCGGAGTCTTTCCAGTCAGAAAGCGGATGATAATAGTTGCCAGAGAATTTTAAATAATCAGTCCACGCTTCGCCGCCTAAACCTAAACGGCGATGCCCACGGGTAAAGTCATAATCATAAAATATATTTCCACCCAACAACCATTTATCAAAATTATGTCTTACACCAAGCCCAATATTCCCGATCGTACGATCTTCTTTTCGTTGTGCAGAAAATTGGCTGAAATAAACAGTAGTTTGATTATCATACCAGGGAACAAAATAGTCGATGGAACTGCCATCCAGATCGCCGCCCTGACCAAGAGAAAGATTCGTTCGGACCTTACCGTAGGGGGAGAGTGTATCCTCAATATAAGATTGTGTCGTAGAGGTAATTTGACTTTGCAGATAGCTTCTGGCCTGGGACTCCAGCGCCTCGGGTGTCAGGTTTTCAAACCCTTGCGTGGCAGAGTTAATGACGTAATCGGCACCACGCTCTTTTAGCGATTTACCCTTGTTAGTTTGTTCTTCCTGTTGTGCGGCCTGACTACCTAAATCAGGTAACGATTCTTTATGCTCAACATTTATCTCTGGAGCCGCAAAAGCAGCTCCAGAGATAAATGTTAGCATAATACAGCGTTTCCATCGCAGCATGCACATCCCCTGTGACATTAATAATGCTTAAAATTAGCT
This sequence comes from Escherichia sp. HH41S, assembly GCF_009820115.1. NCBI lineage: Bacteria > Pseudomonadati > Pseudomonadota > Gammaproteobacteria > Enterobacterales > Enterobacteriaceae > Escherichia > Escherichia sp. HH41S. The sequence goes on along the minus strand of NZ_VNXE01000020.1, from coordinate 93,625 downwards.
CTAATATTCTATTCCAGATTATTCAGAAAGGCACGCCAGGAAAACTAAATATAATCTTAAATTTATAACACAGTGATTTCGCTCACTTACATTTGCGTTTCAACAAATAAAATAGGATGCAATCATTTATATTATGAATACAAATGATTACACCATATATTTAAATAATATTAAGCAACAATAAATTCAACGCGCTTTTTGGATATTAAACCGTGCCCATGCTGGCAGAAATAATCTACTGCACCACAAGCTTTTAACACCTGTAATGGCTGATGGCAGTCAGGACAAAGCGCCTGAATGGTGAAATCTTTGGCACAAGTTGCACAGTGGGCAGTTTCACCGTTGCGTTCGAGAGGGTTATGGCAGGTTGGGCAGTTGAGTTCCATAAATACTCCTCGCCTGTTGTTCAGTTTCCCTCTCCGTTTGGAAAGGGAAACCAGATAAGTGATTACTTACTTTTCTTAATATGCTTCATCAAACGCTTACGCTTGCGCATCTGGGTCGGCGTCAAGGTGTTACGCTTGTTCGCATAGGGGTTTTCCCCTTCTTTGAACTGAATACGAATCGGCGTACCCATCACGTCCAGAGACTTGCGGAAGTAGTTCATCAGATAACGCTTATAGGAATCAGGCAGGTCTTTCACCTGGTTGCCATGAATCACCACAATTGGCGGGTTATAACCCCCGGCGTGGGCATATTTCAGCTTCACACGACGCCCGCGAACCAGCGGCGGCTGGTGATCTTCAACCGCCATGGTCATGATACGCGTCAACATAGATGTCCCCACACGACGAGTGGAACTGTCATACGCTTCACGTACTGACTCAAACAGGTTACCAACGCCACTGCCGTGTAATGCAGAGATAAAATGCACACGGGCGAAGTCGATAAAGCCCAGACGGAAGTCCAGCGTCTCTTTTACTTGCTCTTTCACTTCCTGGCTCAGGCCGTCCCACTTGTTCACTACAATCACAAGTGAGCGCCCACTATTGAGAATAAAGCCCAGCAGGGAGAGATCCTGATCGGAAATACCTTCGCGAGCATCAATCACCAACATCACCACGTTGGCATCTTCAATCGCCTGCAACGTTTTGATTACGGAGAATTTCTCTACCGCATCGGTGATTTTGCCGCGTTTACGTACGCCCGCAGTGTCAATGAGTACATACTCACGCCCATCGCGTTCCATTGGAATGTAGATACTGTCACGCGTAGTGCCCGGCATGTCGTAAACTACGACGCGTTCTTCGCCAAGGATACGGTTAGTGAGTGTCGACTTACCGACGTTAGGACGACCCACTATCGCCAGTTTGATTGGCAGACTTTGCGGGTCAAAGTCGTCTTCCTCTTCTTCTTCGCCGTTCTCTTCCGCTTCAAATTGCGCCCAGTACTCAGCGTCTTCATCCACTTCTTCTTGTGGTGCGATATCTTCCATCCACGGCAACAGCACGTGCTCCAGCAGACTTAATACGCCACGACCGTGAGACGCGGCGATAGGATAGATTTCACCTAAGCCGAGCGAATAAAAATCAACAACGGCCTGATCCGGATCCAGACCATCGGTTTTGTTTGCCACCAGGAAGGTCGGTTTTTCGCGGGAGCGCAGATGTTTAGCAATCGCTTCATCCGCAGGCATCAGGCCCGCGCGCGCATCCACCATAAACAGTACGACGTCCGCTTCTTCAATCGCCAGCAGCGACTGTTCCGCCATGCGGGTTTCTACACCGTCTTCTGTTCCGTCAATCCCGCCGGTATCAATACAGATAAACTCGCGGCCTTCAATTTCCGCACGACCGTACTTACGGTCACGAGTCAGACCCGGGAAATCCGCAACCAGCGCATCTCGGGTGCGAGTTAGACGGTTAAATAACGTGGATTTTCCTACGTTAGGGCGCCCGACAAGCGCGACCACAGGTACCATGTTTAAAGCCTCATTTTTATAAATCATCAGACAACGCACGCTATATTCGTGTCGTTGTTAAAAACAGGAAAACGGCCCCTGTCCAGGAGCCGTTTTCAAAGTGAACGACAGAGACGATTAACGTGTAATAGAGTACACAGTCCCGTCTTTTGCCTGGATCAGCAGTTTGCCGTCAGCGGCAACCGGTTCAGTCTGGAAACCGGAACTATCAACTTTTTGCTGGGCAACGAAACGACCATCTTCGACGTTGATCCAATGCAGATAACCTTCACTGTCACCTACCACCAGGTTGCCATTATACAGCACCGGAGAAGTCAACAGGCGATGCAGCAGATCGCTTTGTGTCCACAGCGTAACGCCGCCATCAATGGTCAACGCCATCACCCGGTCATTTTGATCGACCAGATAGATGCGGTTGCCGTCGACGATGAAATCATTCACCGAACCCAGTTCGCGTTTCCACATAATCTGACCGCTGCGCAGATCAAGCGCCGTCAGGTTACCATTATAGGCCAGCGCGAAAACAACGCCGTTAACAATGACGGGAGTCGTGTCAACATCGCTCAGGCGGTCAATTTCGGTAGAACCGGTCGCCTGGGAAATACGCTGCTGCCAAATCATCTGGCCCTGTTCCATCAGCACTGCGCTGACGCGACCATTATCGCCACCCACGACGGCCGCACCAAAAGCCGTTGCCGGCGCAGACTCGCCACGCAAAGAGAGCGAAGGCATATCGAGGTTAACTGTCCATTTGACAGCGCCGTCGGTTTCGTTCAGCGCTTGTAACTGACCATTACTGGTGTGGATTAACACCAGACCGTCGCTGACCACCGGGCGAGAAAGAGCTTCACCCGCGACTTTAGTCTGCCATGCCACAGTACCATCACTGGTATTCAGCGCGTAAACCTGCGCCTTTTCGCTACCAATGTAGACATGTCCGCCAGACACGGTCACGCCGCCAGAAAGTAATGCAGGCTCTTTAGAGAACCAGCCATCTTTCTCGGCCAGACTGACAGACCAGATTTCTTTGCCATCATCCGCATTCAGCGCTTTTACTAAACCAGCGCGGTCTGCTGCATAGACAACGTTGTCCGCCAGTGCCGGATGAAGATTGGAATAGAAGTTGCCAATGCCGCTACCCACGGAAGTGCTCCACGCCGTGGTCGGCGTAAACTGGTTTTCAACGGTCGGCAATGGGGACATCTTTACCACATCTTCTTCGCTGTTAAACAGCGAACAGCCGCTTAAAAGGGTAACGGAAAGCAGTCCTGGCAGCAGTAATTTACGCAATTGCATCGGGTCCCTCTCAGATGGACAAATTATTAATTTTCATCTGCATCATTTCGCTCAGTGCCGGGGTAACATCGCTTTTCACGCCAGCTTCCCATGCACTACGCGCACCTTGCTTATCACCTTTGCTCAGCAATGCTTCGCCACGCAGGTCGGCAACAATGGCAGCCCACCCTTCACCTTTGATGGTATCGAGGGTTTTCAGCGCGGCATCAGCCTGCTTGAGCTGTACCTGAACGCGGGCAAGACGCAGATTTATCACGGCTTTGAGATTTTCATCGCTCGTGTCCGCCAATCCCTGTTGTAACTGGGTGGCAGCTTTCTCTAGTTCATTTTTGTCAACAAATTGCTGCGCAAGTTCCAAAGAAGCCAGCGCACCATAGGTATTTTTATTTTCAGCAGCAAATTTTTCCGCCGCCGGGATGCTATCCGGTTTGCCTTCGCTCACTGCGGTAACCGCATTTTGATAGGCAAGAGAAGCGGAGCGTGTAGAATCAACCTGATGGCTGTTCCAGTAGCGCCAGCCAATCAATGCGCCAACGCCCAAAATCACCCCAACAGCCAGTGCTTTGCCATTTTCAGCAAAAAAGCGTTTAACCGCTTCAACCTGGTCGTTTTCGTTCTCGTAAATTTCCACGCTGTCCTTCTCCTTCCTTAACCCAGTAACGTGCGCAAATGCGCGGCTACGCTATCCTGCGCAACTGCCGTTTGCTCACCAGAGCGCAAATCCTTCACTACTGCTGTGCCGTTAGCCACTTCAGACTCACCCAGCACCACAGCAACGCGGGCGCCCCATTTATCAGCACGGGCAAACTGCTTCTTAAAGTTGCCGCCGCCGTGGTTGGTCATCAGTTTCACGCCCGGTAATTCATCACGCAGACGCTCTGCTAATGCCATAGCCGCAGATTGTGTGTCAGCACCTGAAGCCACCAGATATATATCGACAACAGGATCGGCTTTAAATTCCGGATTAACGGCCTGAACTAACAATACAAGACGTTCGAGGCCCATCGCGAAACCGACTGCCGGTGTTGCACGACCACCCAGTTGCTCCACCAGACCGTCATAACGACCGCCTGCGCACACGGTGCCCTGGGAACCGAGGCTGTTAGTCACCCACTCAAAAACAGTACGGTTATAGTAATCCAGACCACGCACCAGACGCTGGTTTACGGTGTAAGCGATACCCGCGCTCTCCAGCAGTTTGCACAGACCAGCAAAGTGCTCACGAGATTCCTCGTCAAGATAGTCACCTAATGCTGGGGCGTCGTTGAGAAGGGCCTGCACTTCCGGATTTTTGGAATCCAGCACGCGCAGCGGGTTAGTGTACATGCGGCGTTTGCAGTCTTCGTCCAGCTTTTCTTTATGCTGCTCAAGGAATGCAACCAGCGCATCGCGATAATTGGCGCGTGCTTCCAGCGAACCGATAGAGTTCAGCTCAAGAGTTACGTGTTCAGAGATACCCAGTTCACGCCACCAACGAGCAGTAAGCATAATGAGTTCGGCGTCGATATCTGGACCCTGTAGGCCAAAAACTTCGAGACCGATTTGGTGGAACTGTCGATAACGACCTTTTTGCGGGCGTTCGTGACGGAACATCGGCCCCATATACCACAAACGCTGTTCCTGATTGTACAGAAGGCCATGCTCTATACCGGCGCGTACACATCCTGCTGTACCTTCAGGGCGAAGAGTTAACGAGACAACCTCTTTTGCATCACGCTCACGATCGTTGAAGGTGTACATCTCCTTTTCAACAACATCGGTAACTTCACCGATAGCGCGCTTAAACAGTGGCGTTTGCTCAAGAATAGGTGTGCGAATCTCACTGTATCCGTAAGACTCAACAACGCTTTTAATTATGCGCTCAACGCGTTGCCATACAGCGGTTTCCACTGGCAAATAATCATTCATACCGCGTACAGACTGAATTTTCTTCGACACGTTTATTCTCTTTCTGAATATAAAAATGAACCCTCAACGCGCCCCTCAATATTTCGGGAGCCATGCGGGTTCAATCATACACGGGAAGCGAGGCGCTTCCCATCACGTTATTATTTTTCAACCTGCTGAACGTCAATTCGACGCGCTTCATCCAGTTGGCTGGCTTTCGCACGAATGCGTGCTTCCAGCTGGTCGATCATATCGTTGTTGTCCAGACGGTCTTTGCGCACGCCATCTTCATAGAGGCCGCTTTTCTTGTTGCCGCCGGTGACGCCGAGTGTAGAAACCAGCGCCTCACCTGGTCCATTCACCACGCAGCCGATAATCGAAACGTCCATCGGGGTGATGATATCTTCCAGGCGTTGCTCCAGGGCGTTAACCGTACCGATAACGTCAAACTCCTGACGCGAACAGGTCGGGCAGGCGATGAAGTTGATCCCGCGCGAACGGATACGCAGCGATTTCAAAATATCGAAACCGACTTTGATCTCTTCGACCGGATCGGCCGCCAGCGATACGCGCAGCGTGTCGCCGATGCCTTCAGACAGCAGCAGGCCTAAACCAATGGCAGATTTTACTGCCCCACTACGTGCGCCACCCGCTTCGGTGATCCCAAGATGCAGCGGTTGATCGATCTGTTTTGCCAGCAGACGATAAGACTCTACAGCGAGGAAGACATCAGACGCTTTGACGCTGACTTTGAACTGATCGAAGTTCAGACGATCAAGATGATCAACATGGCGCATGGCAGATTCCAGCAATGCCTGCGGGGTAGGTTCGCCATACTTTTCTTGCAGATCTTTTTCCAGCGATCCAGCGTTAACGCCAATACGGATCGGAATGTTTTTATCGCGCGCGCAGTCAACCACCATGCGAATACGCTCTTCATTACCGATATTGCCAGGGTTAATACGCAAACAATCGACCCCGTATTCCGCTACTTTCAGCGCAATGCGATAGTCAAAGTGGATATCAGCCACCAGCGGTACGTTAACCTGTTGTTTGATGAGCTTGAACGCTTCTGCCGCGTCCATCGTCGGTACGGAGACACGGACGATATCAGCGCCAACACGTTCCAGCGCCTTAATTTGATTGACCGTAGCTTCGACGTCTGTCGTACGCGTATTGGTCATGGACTGTACGGCGATGGGGGCACCATCGCCAATCGGCACATTCCCAACGTAAATACGTGTTGATTTTCTACGTTGAATTGGAGCCTGGTTATGCATGAAAAATCTCCCGCGTTACCCGTCTGTTACTGCGCCGGTGATTGTTCGGCATTTAGGGTCAGACGCGCAACCTGGTTAGTTCTGATAAAACGACTCAGATCGACAGGTTTCCCTTGATACTGGATCTGTACTGCGGCTGGCGCACCAATTTTCAGTTTATACGGAGCCTGGCCGGTTAAGTTCAAATTACCGTCTTTACGCTGCATACCGCTAAACAGTTTTTTACCGGTAGCATCAGTGACTTCCAGCCAGCAATCGGCAGTAAAGTTCATCACCAGCGCATTCGGGTCAGCCGCCGGCGTGGTCACGCCAGCCTGATCGGTTGGCAACGGCGCAACACCATCTGGCGTTGTTGTTGCCGTTGGTGCCGGGGTCGCAGCGGTATCAACGTTTGCCTGCGAAGGTGAAACAACTGCATTCTGTTGTGAATCAACAGCTGGTGCTGGCGAAGTTATGGCAGGTGTTTGCGTGTTAGTTGCGGTAGTATCCACAGACGCTGGCGGCGTGGACGTCGTAGTCGGGCCTGTGGTTGTCGACGTATCTAACGGAACACTCTGCCCCTGTTCGTTATTACTGCTCAGTTCCGCAGAAGATTGATCGGCCATAGTAGTGATCTCTTCCTGCTGAGCTTTGTGGTCTTGCCACCACCAGGCACCGCTCAGGCCAATAACCACAAACAACACCAGCCAGGTGAAGGTCATCAGCCAGCCGTCACGTTTTTTGCGGCGTTTACCGAGGGAAAAACTCTGCATCGGCGCAACTTTTGCAGCTCGTAGTGGAGCCTGTTTTTCCAGCCCCGGTAGCAGTTCTTCTTCTGGAATATGTACCAGACGCGCATAAGAGCGGATATATCCGCGCAGGAATGTTGAAGCAAGATCGGCAGGTGCCTTATCTTCTTCAATGTCGCGTACCGTGGAAACCTTCAGGCAAAGTCGCTCAGCAACGGCCTGCTGACTAAGTCCTAGTTGTTCGCGAGCATTACGCAGGCGAGCGCCGGTAGTAAGTGCTTCATTTTGGTCGTGCGTGGCTTCAGTATTCATTCGCTGCAGGTACGTTTAAATGAGAATTGAGATGCCGGTGAACCATCATGCTCACCCACACCGCGAAACATCCGTTAAGTTAACCGTTATCATACAGTATAAGACCGTCTGTGTGCTCGTGACAAAGCCCACATTCACTAAGGCTAACTTACTGTTGCATCGTTACATACTGCCTTAAAGTCAGCAAAAACGCACCGTTAATATTGACCAGACAATTGCAACTTAATACTTCATTCATAAAAGATTACGCCACGGTACATAAAGTAACCGTGGCGTAATGGCTATCAGACCGCTTTAATGTCGATGGCCTCACCCTGCATTCGTTTACGCAGGGTACGTTTCGTACGGTCGATAACATCGCCCGCCAACTGACCACAGGCAGCATCGATATCATCACCACGAGTTTTACGCACAATAGTGGTGAAACCGTAGCTCATCAGCACTTTAGAGAAACGGTCGATACGACTGTTTGAGCTGCGTCCATACGGCGCGCCAGGGAACGGGTTCCACGGGATCAGGTTGATCTTACACGGCGTATCTTTCAGCAGCTCCGCCAGTTGGTGCGCGTGTTCAGTGCCGTCGTTAACGTGATCAAGCATCACGTATTCAATAGTGACTCGGCCCTGATTGGCGTTAGATTTCTCCAGATAGCGGCGCACCGCAGCAAGGAACGTTTCGATATTGTACTTTTTGTTGATCGGCACAATTTCGTCACGAATTTCGTCGTTCGGCGCGTGCAGGGAAATTGCCAGCGCTACGTCGATCATATCGCCCAGTTTATCCAGCGCCGGAACAACGCCTGATGTAGAGAGCGTAACGCGACGTTTAGACAGACCAAAACCGAAATCATCGAGCATGATTTCCATCGCCGGAACGACATTGTTCAGGTTGAGCAGCGGCTCGCCCATACCCATCATCACTACGTTAGTGATTGGGCGCTGACCGGTGACTTTTGCTGCGCCAACGATTTTCGCTGCACGCCACACCTGGCCGATAATTTCCGACACCCGCAGATTGCGGTTAAAGCCCTGCTGGGCGGTGGAACAGAATTTACACTCCAGCGCACACCCCACCTGCGAGGAAACGCAAAGCGTGGCACGGTCGTCTTCCGGGATATACACCGTTTCGACGCGCTGATCGCCAACGGCAATCGCCCATTTAATGGTGCCGTCAGATGAACGCTGTTCTTCAACCACTTCCGGTGCGCGGATTTCCGCCACCTCTTTCAGCTTGCCGCGCAACACTTTGTTGATGTCGGTCATCTCATCAAAGTTGTCGCAGCAATAGTGATACATCCACTTCATCACCTGATCGGCGCGGAAGGGTTTTTCACCTAAATCTTTAAAAAACTCCCGCATCTGCTGACGGTTGAGATCCAGCAGGTTGATTTTTCCATCTTTCGTGGTGACGTTTTCAGGTGTGACTAATTGTTCAGACATATGCTATTCCGGCCTCGTTATTACACGTTATGGCCCCTGGAGGGTTGAAAAAAGAAACGCCCCGGTGAGCGGCTGCTCGTCCGGGGGCGCTGCATTGTACAAATTCTGGCGCACGGATGCCACGTTTGTGCGCGGGCACACTTCGCCTTCGCCGAAGAAATAAGCGATTTCGCGAGCGGCAGATTCGACGGAATCAGAACCGTGGGTACCATTTTCGGTCAGGCTGTCAGCGTAATCAGCACGCAGAGTACCGGCCAGTGCGTTTGCCGGATTGGTCGCGCCCAGCAGATCGCGGTGACGCTGAACGGCGTTTTCACCCTCCAGCACGGAAACCACGATCGGGCCAGAGGTCATGAATTCAACCAGACCATCAAAGAACGGTTTTCCATCGTGTTCAGCATAAAAGCCACGAGCCTGTTCAACGGTCAGGTGCAGCATTTTGGTGCCGACAATTTTGAACCCTGCAGCTTCAAAGCGCGCAAAGATATTGCCAATGACGTTTTTTGCTACCGCGTTCGGTTTGATGATGGAAAAAGTACGTTCAATAGCCATTTTTACCTCTGTAAATTATTCTGTTGTTGTCTGTACCAGCGTACGAGATGGCGCGGATTATAATGAGCAACAGGGCCGTTGACTATTGATGAAGGTAACATTTTTTTAAAATAAAACGAGTTTAAGCAACAAATATGAGCAAAACAGACTACTGCATGACAAATCTCACTGTCGCCACCTGCCCCATTTCGTCCATTACCAGCAATTGATAATCGCCTTTCTCTGTCAAATGCAGAGTCACGTTACGCCCGCGTTCAGCTAACGGTTTACCATTAAGAAACCACCAGCGTTCGCCTGTTCCTCCGCTTAATTGTACTGGTAATGACGCATCAGTAGCTCCTGGCAGACGTTTGATAATTACGCCATCACGCACACCAATCAACTGTAAAGGTACCTGAGCATCACGACCATACGGCGGGCAATTTGTTGATGCCCCAGGTAAGCGCGCTGCTCGTCGTTCAGCAGCAGGTAGCCAGGGTTCAAGTGGTAATGGCCAGACATTAATCATTTCTTGTCGAGCCTGAGGACAATCAGCGGCAACACGTTTGCCTTGCTCATCAAGCCAGATGGGGAAACGAATCCCACTTATTCCTTCTTGCTCCGGTAAAAGTAATGTTGGTGGCTGGCTATCTTCGAGCAGCCAGGTGGCAAGACGACGGCGGCAATTGCTATCGCCTTCTGGCAATGATTGCCCACCAGGCCAGCAGATAACGCCACGGCTTACAGAATCAGGACGCGGGTCTTCCGGCAGATTCGCACTGCGCGACAGTAAGATATTATTGACCTGATTCAACAGCGGTACGGCGCTGGCAAAGCCAAACTGACCGACAACGGGCGTACCGTCCGGTCTGCCAGTCCAGATCCCAATTACGTAACGAGCGTTAACGCCAATAGCCCATGCATCGCGATAGCCATAACTGGTTCCTGTTTTCCACGCCAGTGGTACGACGCGTGGCAAAGCGCCATCCGGAAGCGGCTGCGCTTCATCTGCCATAATACGGCGGATAATCCACGCGGCCCCCGGCGACATTAACGGTCGCTCAAGTAATGGGTCCCCCGGCTGTAAGCGCAACTTACCCGCCTTACCGTGGCGAGCAAATGCGGTATACGCTGCAGCCATATCCTCCAGTTTTGCACCTGCGCCGCCGAGAATGAGCGAAAGATTCGGTGCAGCGCCGTTGGGCAGATATAACGGCAATCCAACATTGCGTAACTTTGCCGCAAACCGTTTCGGCCCATAGGCTTCCAGCACCTGCACAGCAGGTAAATTCAGAGAGCGCACCAGCGCCTCGCTCATGCTGATCGGGCCATGAAAACCGCTGTCAAAGTTGCCTGGTCGATAATCACCAGTGCGCCGGGGAACGTCTTGCAACAGCGATGCAGGGTGGATCAACCCTTCATCCAGCGCCAGACCATAAACAAACGGTTTGAGTACCGATCCCGGCGATCGGATCGCATTGACCATATCGACATGCCCAAAGCGGGAATCATCATTAAGATCAACCGATCCTACCCAGCCGCGCACACTCATATCAGTATGATCAACAACGATCATTGCCAACGAACTGCGCGGTGGCAATCGTCCTTTCCAGTTTTGCGCCAGTTCTTCCAGACGACGCTGTAAACCAGCATCCAGCGTAGTAACGATTTTGTCGCTTTTACTTTTACCGAGCATCATTCGCGAAAACAGCGGTGCCAGTTGCGGCATTTGTCGGGGGGCCAACCAGATGGGCTCTTCACTAGATTCTTTTACCTGCTCACGGGACCACACACCTTGCGCAGCCATCCGATTGAGCACTTTATTACGTGCGGCCTCGGCACGTTCCGGCCAGCGATCCGGACGCAGTCGGCTGGGCGCTTGCGGTAACACCGCTAACATTGCCGCCTCGGAATAGCTTAAATTCGCAGGCGATTTTCCGAGATATGCCCAGCTTGCCGCACCGATCCCCTGCAACGTACCACCAAACGGAGCGCGATTAAGATACAAGGTCAGAATGTCACGTTTAGACAAGTGCCATTCCAGTTGAAACGCGCGCCAGAGCTGGCGAATTTTGCCGCCAAAAGTTTTGGGGTGAGGATCAAGCAGACGAGCAACCTGCATGGTGAGTGTGCTGCCGCCGGAAATAATCCGTCCCGAAGTGAGATCTTGCCATGCTGCGCGCGCCACCGAGAATGGATTCACCCCCGGATGCTTCCAGAACCAGCGATCTTCATAATTGATCAGTGCTTCAAGGTAACGCGGAGAGACATCTTCGATGGTTACCGGATAGCGCCAGATGCCCTCAGCATCGGCGAAACGCCAGAGTGGCGTACCATCCTGCGCCACGACTACGCGTGCGGGATTGACTTCATGCAATGGCAGGGGCCAGAGTTTATCTGCTCCCCACGCGGCAAAAAAAAGGAGAAAAGGCGCAGCTGCCAGCGCTATCCAGCAGCCGCGTTTGGTTAACAGGCGAGGCATTTACGGTCTGACAATCAACAGATCTTCAGCCGCGCCAGTCGCCCGCCAGTGGGGAACATACATCGATTCCACCATTGGTTGCGGAACATTGTATGTTCCCGGCGTTACCGCCCGCGCCAGATACACCAGCGTGACTGGTTGATATTCATCAACGGCAACCGCCGCCACAAAGCGATCGTCACGGAACTCAATGTGCTTAATGTTCGCTTGTTGCATTTGACTGAGTAGGTTTTGCACTTCGCTACCACTTTGCTCCAGGCTGGCGCTGCCGTTAGCCAGGTTCTGGTTTTCCAGTTCCAGGCCCGCAGGCAGTAAATCAACGACCAAAGCATCCGGCACGCTGTTACTGGCTTTGACCTGCAACCAGACCAGTACCAGATCGCCGCTACGTAACGAATCCAGCGATTTGCTCTTACCGTCAGTGCCAAGAATATGGCGCTCGATTTGCAGCACATTGCTCGCCGGTAAAGGGGCGGATTGCGGATAACCGCTGGCATCCACACGCAGCCATAACGGCTGATCGCCACTGTTGGTCACCTGTAAGGTGGCAAGTTGATCGCTATTCAGATTGCTGGTTTGCGCTTTCTCACCTGTCAGCAGCTCAGCAGAGAAAGACGTTTGCGCCTGCCATTTGCCCGGTAAATCCTGAATCGTACGGGCAGCCAGGAACAGCGCGTTACTTTCCTGAGTTGATAACCAGCGTTCACCGAACGCCTGCTGCGAAAGTGTGTTCAGCAGAGGGTACTGCTCATCGGGTAGCAATTTGTTCTCTTCCAGCAAGGAGAGCATCAATGCGTTGTCGCGCAGTGGACTACCGTAATCACCCAGCCATATCCGCTCATCACTATTGCGCGGCGTTTTCAGCGCCAGCACAATCGCTTCTTCACCACGCGTTGCATCGCCCATGGTTTTCAGCGCAACGCCAAGTTGCAGCAGCGGTAATCCAGACGCAGCATCGGCACGATGCTCCCAGATTTCACGCAGCGCACCCAGCGGTGCCTTTTGCTGACGGGCCAGCACCAGCGCAGCGTAAGACTGTACGGCGAATTTACTGGCTTTGAGATTATCCGCATACGGAATCGACATCATGCCCGGATCTTGTAAATAGCGCAGTAGACGTTCATTCCCCCGGTTAATGGCTTCTGTCGGCACGCTGTAACCCTGCTCACCTGCGCGGACCAGAAAATCCATCACGTAAGCCGTCAGCCAGTACTCTTCATCACCGTTTTTATCCCACAGCGCAAAGCCACCGTTATCACGTTGCATTTGCAGTAAACGAGAAATGCCGATATCGACTGCCGCACGGCGCTTCTCATCACTGTCGCCTTTGATTCCCAACGCCTGCAGTTGGGCTGCGTTGGTGTAAAGTGACGGGAACAGGCCGCTGGCGGTTTGCTCCAGACAACCGTACGGATACGCTTTTAACTCTTTGATATAACGTGCAATATTCAACGGTGGTTTGCCGCTCAACAACAATTGCCCTTCCAGCGTAACAGGCGAGAAGTTTTGCAATCCATCAGCTGGAATCGCCCATGTCTCACCAGGCTGCAACGCCGTACCGTAATTGACGGTTTGTGCCGGAAATGCCGGACGGACACCCATTTTCCACTGCTTATGCTGATCGGCAACGGTTTCATCCGGTAACGCTAACCCGCTGATAGTGGCCTGAATTTCACCATCACCATAACCCGGCAATGCTCGCACCGGGATAAACAGCGTGGTTCGCACGCCCGGCGCTAATTCAACGGCTGCGGGTGAATCGCTAACCAGTTCAAGCAAGCCACTGGCGGTCAGAGCAACGTTCAGTTTTTGCGGTTTATCGGTAAGATTAGTGATATCCAGCGTCAGACGTGAGGCGTCACCGCTGGCCATAAAGCGCGGCATGTTCAGTTCTGCTATCACCGGTGCGGCAACAACCACTTTGCTTTCGTTGCTACCGAAATCATCTGCTGTCCATGCTTGTGCCATGACGCGCAATTCACCGTTAAAATCACCAATCGGCAATGTAACCGTGCCTTCGCCCTGTTCGTTGAGTGTTACCGGTAGCGCCTGTTGCGCAACAATATTGACGTGATTTACTGGCGGTTTACCACCGCGTTTCAGTTCATCACCATCGCCACCAAAACGCAGAGCTGCCAGACGCCCCTGACCTTCAATGACCTGACCGTAAATATCGTAAATATCTGCGCCATAGCGTTTCTGACCAAAGAATGCCTGCCACGGATCTGGCGTGACATAATCAGTAATATTCAACACACCGCTATCAACCGCAGACACCAGCACATTCACCTGTTTTGGCATCTCACCATTTTTATTGCTGGCTTTAATTTTCACGGTTAATGGCTGATTGGGGCGTATTTTCGCTGGAGTTTCCAGCGCCAGATCGAGACGACGGTTTTCATCGCCAAGCGGCAAATGCAACACGCCAACTGCGCGTTTTGGCGTCGCGGAGCGAGATTTATCGCCAGGACGTACCACCAGCGTACTTAAATAAAGATCATGACGATTCCAGGTTTTATCGACCGGAATCGTCAGATCCAGCCCTTGTGCCGGAACATCAATCTCCTGCCACCACAGCGGCCCTTCACTGGACTCGACCATCGCATAGCCTTTACCCGCCGTTGGTGCGGCAATGTGCAACTTAATGGTATCACCAGGGCGATAACTGGCTTTATCCAGTTTCAGCGTGACACGGTCTGGTCGCACAGCACCGCTACCGTCGCTATTGTCCTGCCAGCTATAGCCAGCCCAGAAACGCACACTACTGACCGCTTCATTCGGCGCTTTGACTTCCAGACGATAAGCGCCCCACTCTACCGGGAAACTGACTTTACCGGTTTCATCAGCCTGAAGATCCAGTGTTTGTTCATTTTCGATCAGATCTTTTTGATCAAACTGTGACTGCCAGCCTTCATCTTCTGACCAGTTCCAGTAGTAATCGCGGCGTTCGCGAATCAGGCGCACTTGTAAGCCAGACACAGCTTTTTTGACGCCCTGTGCATCGCTATAAACGATGTCAAAAGCGGCGTTACTGCCTTCATCAACAATGGGCTGTTTTACCGTACTGTCAGTGCGATAATCGTAAACCGATTTCGAGGCGAATTGCGGACGGATCCCCGGCAATGCATCGGCAGGCCAGATAGCCTGCTCAGCACGGCGCGTCACCGGGCGACCGCCAGACTCCAGCAAACTGCCCTGGAAAATAACCTGTAATGGGGAATGCGTTTCCTTCCACTGGCTTTCTGTAGAAACTTCGCCGCGCCCTTTATCATCCAGCGTCAACTGAACTTCATCCAGCGTGCGCGAAAGGTTTTCAGCAGCTATATCGCCGAATTCGAAACCAGGTAAGGCTGACACAGCTTCACGCAGTGGGCGCAGGAAAAGTTGCCCTTGCAAAGTATTACCATTAGCAGGCGCCCCGTACAGGTAGTAACCCACCACGGAGAATTTCACTTCATCTTTCGGCGTTAGCGGGGTTTTCTCACCGGTCAGATTCAGCGCCATGCGCTCTGGCATAAAATCTTCGACGTGGAAATCCCACATCCGATACTGGTTATCGCCCGTGTTGGCTCGGATATGCCACATGCCGGTGGCCGCATTACTATCGAGTGGCCAGGTAAAGTGATAGAGGCCATTCTCCGGCTGACTAACGACGCTCCTGAGTACCTGCCCGTCGGGTTTAATTACGTCCAGCTTGATGGGTTGATCGGGCAACGCTTTACCGTCTGCATCACGCAATAAACCATTAAGGATGACTGTTTCACCCGGGCGATAAAGATCGCGCGGGCCAAACATGAAAAACTGTTTGTTATAGCCTGGCGCGCCAGCAATGTTAAATTCTGCTAAGTCCAGCGCCGGAAGTTTTAAATCGAGTAGCGTTGTCTGACCGTCTTTACGCGCCAACAGTAATGCCGCGTTTTTATCATTTTCCAGCTGCACATGCCCCTGAGCATCACTGGTTGCCTGAGTCAGAGTCTGCCCTTTCTCATTTAATAATGAGACTTCAACTCCTTGCTGGGCCGCGCCGTTTTCCAGGCTTTGGGTAAAGATATCCAGACGATTGTGATAACAGTGGGCCGATACGCCGATATCACTTAATGTAAACAGCGTCGCGGGATTACTGTAATCGTAACGTCCAGCCTGATTCATCACAGCCAGATACACACCCGCCTGCTGAAGCGGTTTGATATCACCCAGCGGCAGCAATAATTTTTCACGGGTGTTACGCGCAGGATTGAGATCAAAACGTCCGGTATAAACCAGATCCGCCATTTGCAGCAGTTTGTCTGACTGCCAGTTCGCCAGCGAATTTCGGTATTCCCATTGGCTAATAAATGCTGGCAGAGATTCTGGCTTAACACGGAAGAAGTTAACATCGACATTGTTAACATTGAGCGCCATTACCGGCAGCCCTTCAATGACTTTTCCAGGCAGCAGCGAACCACGGCTGGCAAAACCGACGCTCGGCTGGATATCGCGGGTAGTTATAGTTTTTTCGTAATCTTTACTGAAGGTTGCGTTGTTGAGTGCCTTGACCTCCTTGCCAATAGTAACGATCAAATCACGTTTCGGCTCGAGGTGGCGTAAACGCAGCTCTTTAAGATTATCTGACAACTCCCAGGCACCATCCACTTTGCCGCTCTTTTTATCAACGACGTGAATAACGCGCGAGAAATCCTGATCCGGGTCGAGAGGGATAGAGAAAGTCAGCACCAGCGTGGCTGCGCCATCGAGTTGGACTTCAGACAGATCCAGCAATGTCAGCGCCTTACCGGCACTCTGTTGTGCCAGTTTTTGTCGCTCCGGTGCAGAGAGTTTTGCTGAACTCGCGTTTTCTGAAGATGCCGCTTTAGTAACTTCAGAAGGCGCATCTTTTTTCACCGCTGTTGGCGCGTTATCGTTGTTGTCGCACCCTGCCAGCGCCAGCATTAGCATGCAGGCGGCTACGCGTAACTTTTTCATTTATCATCCCTGCCACAATGGCCCGTTAGCAACGTCGAGTAATTATTATGCGTGAGAATTTACGTTATGTAATTCAGTATCGCGCCCATGGAATCCGAATTTTAGTGAGAATTGTGGCTCAGACAGCCAAATCAGCCTCTTTTGCTTGTCGCTTTTCACTAAACATCCGACAATTTAGCCTAACCCGGCAAAAATGGAGATGCCTATGTCCACGACATGGTTTGTAGGAGCCGACTGGCTCGCCGAACATATTGATGACCCGGAAATTCAGATTATCGATGCCCGCATGGCACCGCCTGGACAGGAAGATCGTAACGTTGCCCAGGAGTATCTGAATGGACATATTCCCGGCGCAGTGTTTTTCGATATCGAAGCGCTTTCTGATCACAATTCCCCGCTTCCGCACATGCTGCCGCGCCCGGAAACATTCGCCGTTGCAATGCGTGAGTTAGGCGTTAACCAGGATAAGCACCTGATTGTCTATGACGAAGGTAATCTTTTCTCAGCCCCACGCGCATGGTGGATGCTGCGCACCTTTGGTGTAGAGAAAGTGTCGATTCTGGGTGGTGGACTTGCAGGTTGGCAGCGTGATGATCTGTTATTAGAAGAAGGCGCAGTAGCGCTGCCAGAAGGTGAGTTTAACGCTGCGTTTAATCCTGAGGCTGTGGTGAAAGTAACCGATGTGTTATTGGCAAGCCATGAAAATACGGCGCAAATTATTGATGCCCGCCCGGCTGCACGTTTTAATGCAGAAGTTGATGAACCTCGCCCAGGTTTACGTCGCGGGCACATTCCCGGCGCGTTGAACGTTCCGTGGACAGAACTGGTACGTGAAGGCGAACTGAAAACGACCGATGAACTGGATGCGATATTTTTTGGTCGCGGTGTCAGCTACGACAAACCAATTATCGTCAGTTGCGGTTCTGGTGTAACGGCAGCCGTGGTTTTGTTAGCACTCGCGACGCTGGATGTGCCAAACGTGAAACTATACGACGGCGCATGGAGTGAATGGGGCGCACGGGCCGATTTACCGGTTGAGCCAGAGAAATAAGCTTTTTACAGGCAATAAAAAACCGCCGAATTTGGCGGTTTTTTATTGCTGGTCTGGTTCGCGGCCTTTCCAGCAGGTTGACTTGTGTTGCCGGAGCAACGCAGGCACCCCACAGTGTTGAAATACTCTCTTTTATGCCTGGCTAAGTCAAGATAATAAATAGAGTAATTATTCAAATATGAGAGTATTATTCGTGACGGCCCTTTTCGCCGTCTCGCAAACGGGCGCTGGCTTTAGGAAAGGATGTTCCATGACCGTAAATGCAGGCACCCCACAGCGCTTGCTATCGCGGCAATATCGCCAGTGGTGCTGTCGTGATGCGGTCTTCGCATGGACCGCACAATGAAGATACGGTACTTCTGTATCGTACTTATTGTTTCTGGTGCGCTGTTAACCGAGGTAAATAATAACCGGAGTCTCTCCGGCGACAATTTACTGGTGGTTAACAACTTTCAGAGCAGCAAGTAAGCCCGAATGCCGCCCTTTGGGGCGGCATATTTTAGATTATCCGATTCTGTTTAAAGTCACGCAAAAAACCACCCCAGCGACGTTCATAGAATGGCGCAATATGTTCGGTAATAAAGTGGCTAATTCCTTTTTCCCCTTTTTTCACCTGGCAAATATCTATTGGTTCATCACCAGGTAATGTATCGGTCGCTACACTTCCCGCCGCCTGAATAATTTCTTCGATATCGCCATCGGCTTCAATGCCAATAAGTAAATTAGGCTGTGCCTCTTCGTTCTCTTTAATTGAACAAATAAAAGCACGCTTCACCGGCTTAATGGTTTTAAATAAGGTGGTGAGTGAATCAATCATTTGCGCTGGCGGCTCTGCGACTTCCGATAATATCAGCGATTCACCGCCTTCCAGTACTTCCTGACTACTCAGCGGATTTCCTTCTTCACCAATCAACAAACTGATTTCACGCGGCATAAACTCTTTACCGGTTGGCAATTTGGCATTAAGGAAGAGCGTTTCGCCAAGGGTTATCTCAAACAGTGTGCGAACGGGCATTACGACAAACGCCTGTTCGTCTTCAACCGCCTGTTGCAGTGCTTCTAACGAGGTGAAAAAAGGAATGACGCTGGTACCGTCTTCTTTTTCCCAGTGCTGTAAATCAAGCGCGCTATCTTCAGCCACTGCCTCGCCCTGCGCCGCCGTACCTGGTACCCAGACAGTGGATTCCAGTAGAGTACGGAAAAAGGCCGGGCGGTGCGCCGGTTCGGTTGCTGCTTTTTCCAGCAGGTCTTCAAGTTCGTTTTTTGTTTCGGACATAAGAACCACAATTCATTCAATGTTCGGGGCGTAAGTGCCTGATGCGCTACGCTTATCAGGCCTACAAGGGAACCGCAATATATTGAATTTGCAATACTTTGTAGGCCGGATAAGGCATTTACGCCGCATCCGGCATATTAGTTTACGCCGTTAACAGATTAGCAATCGTGCGCACACCAAGTCCCGTAGCGCCCGCTGACCACTGTTCAACCGGCGCTTTACGGTAAGTCGCCGAGCAGTCGATATGCAGCCAGCCTTGCTGATAGTTCTCAACAAAGTGCGACAGGAAGCCCGCCGCCGTACTTGCACCTGCCGGATAAGCAGCACTGCCCGTGTTGTTCAGTTCGGCAAAGTTAGACGGCAGCTGGCTGCGGTGGAATTCAGCCAGCGGCAGACGCCAGAACGGTTCGTTCTCTTGTGAAGCACTCTCCAGTAGGCGACCGGCCAACGCATCGTCAAAACTGAACAGCGCGTGATAATCATTACCCAGCGCGGTTTTCGCCGCACCGGTGAGTGTGGCGGCATCGATAATCAGTTCCGGTTTCTGCGCACTGGCGTCAATCAGGCCATCTGCCAGAACCAGACGCCCTTCCGCATCGGTGTTCATGACTTCGACTTTTTTACCGTTGCGATAGGTAATGATATCGCCCAGTTTGAACGCGTTGCCGCTAATCAGGTTATCCGCACAGCAGAGGAACAGCTTCACACGCTTGTTCAGACCGCGCGTAATGGCAAATGCCAGCGCCCCGGTAACCGTTGCCGCACCGCCCATGTCAGACTTCATTGAGTCCATAAACGCGGTCTGTTTGATGCTGTAGCCGCCGGAATCAAAGGTGATGCCTTTACCTACCAGGCACGCGTACACCGGCGCTTCTTTATCGCCAGTTGGGTTGTAATCCAGCGCCAGCAATACCGGGGAACGTTCTGAACCACGCCCGACAGTGTGCAGCCCCATATAACCTTGATCGCGCAGATCTTCACCTTTGGTGATCCGGTAAGTCACACGATCGCCTGCGACGTTGCTGATCAGATCAACAGCACGCTGTGCCAGTTGCGATGGCCCCAGTTCTTCTGCTGGTGCGTTGATGGTGTCACGCACCCAGTCGATGATCATCAGGCGGTTATCCAGTTCCTGACGCTGGGCATCGTCCAGATCCGGCCACTCCACTTTACGCGTGCCTTTCGGGGCTTTGTAACCTTGCCAGAATGCCCAGCAACGATCCGCATCCCAGCCTTCACCGCTTAACTGAACATGCTTGATGCCCAGACCATCAATCTTGCGCGCCGCACGCTGGATCAGCCCCAGATCGTCTGCCCCGTTCAAATGCAGGGTAATGCCGTCATTATTAATGCTGTAAGTTGCTTTTTCTCCCCAGCGCGCGTCGGCAGGTTGGGTCGAGAGGGTAATCTTCATCGCTTCTGTCATTTTAGTTATCCTTATTTGTAAAAGGGCCACCAGTTGGCAGCCCCAGGATTTTTCCGCTAAATGATTCGCGTTGCAGGAAGGCGGCAAGTGAGTGAAGCCTCAGGAACATAGATAACTATGTGACTGGGGTGAACGAGCGCAGCCAACGCATCTGCGGCGTGAAGCATGACGCGGAAATCACTCGGCTTCGTCCAGCCAGACTAATAAAATCGCTTCGAGGATTTTCTCGTTGGACGCCTGCGGGTCGTCGTCGAAATCTTCCAGATCGCAAATCCACTGATGCATATCAGTGAATCGAACCGTTTTCGGATCAAGATCGGGATATGCATCGTACAGTGCTTCGCCAATTTCGCGGCTATCGGTCCACTTAAGTCCCATACTAACCTCTGTTAATGCTCACGCGCATGGTTGATAGTGTAACGCGGAATTTCGACCACTAAATCTTCGTCGGTAACGCGCGCCTGGCAGCTTAAACGGCTTTCCGGCTCCAGCCCCCAGGCTTTGTCCAGCATGTCGTCTTCCTGCTCTGAGCTTTCCGGCAGCGAATCAAAACCTTCACGAACGATGCAGTGGCAGGTGGTGCAAGCACAGGATTTTTCACAGGCGTGTTCAATCTCGATGCCGTTACGCAGCGCAACGTCGAGAATGGTTTCACCGCTATTCGCTTCCAGAACAGCGCCATCAGGACAGAGATCCTGATGAGGTAAAATAACAATCTTTGGCATATTAAACCTCGTCCACGGAATGGCCCTTCAGCGCACGACGAACCGACTGGTCCATGCGGCGAGCGGCGAAATCCTGGGTTTGTTTGTCTACGTTTTTAATCGCTTGTTCGATGGCGTCAACATCATCGCCCTGCGCCACTTCACTCAGGTGAGCGGCAGCATCGTCAATGACCTGACGTTCTGCGGCGCTTAACAGCGCGGCATCAGCAGCCAGCGCGCCGTGCAAACTTTCCAGTACACGCGCTGCTTCTACTTTTTGTTCAGCCAGCATACGGGCTTTTACGTCCTGCTCGGCATAGCTCATTGAGTCTTTGATCATCGAAGCGATTTCACTGTCGGTCAGACCATAAGACGGTTTAACCTGAATACACGCCTCAACGCCGGTGGATTTCTCCATCGCCGTCACGCTCAAAAGACCATCAGCATCGACCTGAAACGTTACGCGAATATGCGCGCCGCCAGCCGGTAGCGCCGGAATACCACGCAGCGCAAAACGCGCCAGCGAGCGGCAGTCCTGCACCAGCTCACGCTCACCCTGCATTACATGGATAGACATCGCCGTCTGACCATCTTTAAAGGTGGTGAAATCCTGGGCGCGCGCCACCGGAATTGTGGTGTTACGCGGGATCACTTTCTCCACCAGGCCGCCCATGGTTTCCAGGCCCAGCGACAGCGGGATCACATCAAGCAACAGCATTTCGCTGTCCGGCTTATTACCCACCAGAATATCCGCCTGAATCGCCGCGCCAATAGCGACGACTTTATCCGGGTCGATGGAAGTCAGCGGTGGACGACCGAAAAATTCACCCACCCGTTCACGCACCAGCGGCACGCGGGTAGAACCACCAACCATCACCACTTCCAGTACGTCGTCAGCCTCAACGCCCGCGTCTTTCAGCGCACGACGACAAGCCAGTAAGGTTCGTTTTACCAATGGCGCGATCAGTTCATTGAATTGTTCACGGCTGATTTCACCCTGCCAGCCCGCAACATTCACGGTCACAGAGTCCGCATCGCTCAGCGCGATTTTGGCCGCAATGGCGGCATCCAGCAGTTCACGCTGAACGCGGTTATCGCTACGGTCAGGAATGCCCGCCTGTTCGCGAATGTAATCTGCTAACAGATGGTCAAAGTCATCGCCGCCGAGCGCGGAATCACCGCCGGTCGCCAGCACTTCGAACACGCCGCGACTTAAGCGAAGAATGGAAATATCAAACGTCCCGCCACCGAGGTCATAAACAGCGATCACGCCTTCCTGACCGGAGTCCAGTCCGTAGGCGATAGCCGCAGCGGTCGGTTCGTTAAGCAAGCGCAGAACATGCAGCCCAGCCAAACGCGCCGCGTCTTTGGTGCCCTGACGCTGGGCATCGTCAAAGTACGCCGGAACGGTGATAACGACACCATCCAAGTCGCCTGCCAGGGCTTCAGTTGCCCGCGCCGCCAGTGCTTTGAGGATGTCCGCAGAAACGCGCACCGGATTCAGCAATCCCGCTGCTGTTTCAATCATCGGCAAGCCGTTTTCGCTGGCCTGGAATTGATAAGGCAAATGCGGGTAGCGTTGCTGGATATCAGCCAGCGAGCGCCCCATCAGGCGTTTAACAGAACTAATGGTGTTGGCGGTGTCAAGCGCTGCGTTAGTGCGCGCGTCATAACCCACCGAATGCCCCTGCTGTTGATAGTGAACAACAGAGGGCAGCAGGTGACGGCCTTCATGGTCGGCTAACGTTTCGGCCTGACCGCTGCGTACTGTCGCCACCAGCGAGTTGGTTGTGCCCAGGTCAATACCGGCCGCCAGACGACGCTGATGCGGCGCAGCACTCAAACCAGGTTCACTAATTTGTAATAAGGCCATGTTTAGCTTCCAGAAATTAAAAATCGAGCAGTTTTTCTTCGAGTTGTTCGGCACTGCTTCGCAGTTTATCGAGAAAACGCAGCTTACGCACGGTATCCGCCGCCGCGTCCCACGTCTCGTTGTCTAACTGTTCAACCATCAACTGATGGCGGGTATCAAACATCTTTTTCACACGTTTGATAAAGCTTTCCAGCCGTGCTTCATCTTTCGCCTGTTCGATCTCGTCCAGTTCTTCGCGAAGCTCCAGCTGTTCCATCAGGAACGCGGTGTCGCGCACAGTATGCTGCTCGCTGGCGAGATCAAAACCGTGCAAAGAAAGTAAATATTCCGCGCGCATTAACGGATGACGCAGCGTTTGCCAGGCCTGGTTAATGGTTGCAGATTGCTGTACGGCGGCGAGTTGTTCCGCCTGGCTTCCGCTGGCGAATTTATCAGGATGATACTGACGTTGTAGATCCTGAAAACGCAGGCTCAGTGCCTGGGTATCGAGTTGATAACGGGCAGGCAAGCCAAAGAGGGTGAAGTAATCCATAACATTCTCAGGGCTGCGATCCGCCGCAATAACGACGAATCAGGTAAAACAAACCCCACGCGCAGCTGACCACGGTGGGGTTATCGGTATGCGCATCAAACGTGGAAGCTTTCGCCGCAACCACACTCATCTTTGACGTTCGGGTTGGTAAATTTAAACCCTTCGTTCAGGCCTTCTTTTACGAAATCCAGTTGCGTACCGTCCAGAAATTGCAGGCTTTTGCCATCGACCACGACTTTCACGCCTTTGTCTTCAAACACGATGTCTTCCGGCGTCGGTTCGTCAACAAATTCCAGTACATAAGCCATACCTGAACATCCGGAGGTTCTCACACCCAGACGCAGGCCAAACCCTTTGCCGCGGTTAGCCAGAAAGGTATTTACTCGCGCTGCTGCACTGTCGCTCAGTGTAATCGACATAACCAAACCTCAACTCTTATTTTGCTTCACGTTTGCTTTTATAGTCCGCAATGGCGGCTTTGATCGCGTCTTCTGCCAGAATAGAACAGTGAATTTTCACCGGCGGCAGTTCAAGTTCTTCAGCAATATCGGTGTTTTTGATCGCCTGTGCTTCGTCGAGAGACTTCCCTTTCACCCATTCGGTGACCAGGGAGCTGGAAGCGATAGCGGAACCGCAGCCGTAAGTTTTAAAACGCGCGTCTTCAATGATACCTTCATCGTTGACTTTAATCTGCAACTTCATCACGTCGCCACAGGCCGGTGCACCCACCATGCCACTGCCCACGTTCTCGTCGTTGTTGTCGAAGGAACCCACGTTACGCGGATTCTCGTAATGATCGATAACTTTTTCGCTGTAAGCCATTATAAATTCTCCTGATTCCGATACCGATTAATGATGTGCCCATTCGATGCTGTTCAGATCCACGCCCTGCTTGTACATTTCCCACAGCGGAGAAAGGTCACGCAGACGACCGATGGATTTACGAACTAACTCGATGGTGTAGTCGATCTCTTCTTCAGTAGTAAAACGACCTAAAGAGAAACGGATAGAGCTATGTGCCAGCTCGTCGTTCAGCCCCAGCGCGCGCAGCACGTAGGACGGTTCGAGGCTTGCTGACGTACAGGCAGAACCGGAAGAAACCGCAAGGTCTTTCAGCGCCATAATCAGCGACTCACCTTCAACGTAGTTAAAGCTGACGTTGAGAATGTTCGGCGCACCGTGTTCCAGGTCACCGTTCAGGTAAACTTCTTCGATATCTTTGATGCCGTTCCACAGACGGTTACGCAGGCCGCGCAGGCGTTCCATCTCGGTCGCCATCTCTTCTTTTGCGATGCGATAGGCTTCGCCCATCCCGACGATCTGGTGAACAGGCAGAGTACCGGAACGCATACCGCGCTCGTGACCGCCGCCGTGCATTTGTGCTTCGATACGTACGCGCGGTTTACGACGCACATACAGCGCACCGATACCTTTCGGGCCGTAGATTTTGTGACCGGAGAAAGACATCAGGTCAACTTTCAACTGGCTCAGGTCGATAGGCAGTTTGCCCACGCTCTGGGTTGCATCAACGTGATAGATAATGCCACGAGCACGGCACATTTCACCGATAGCCGCGATATCCTGCACCACGCCGATTTCGTTATTTACGTGCATGATGGAAACAAGGATGGTGTCATCACGCATCGCTGCTTCGAGTTCTTTCAGGTCGATAATACCGTTACGCTGCGGTGCCAGGTAAGTGACTTCAAAACCTTCGCGCTCCAGCTGACGGCAGGTATCCAGTACCGCTTTGTGTTCGGTTTTGCTGGTGATGATGTGCTTGCCTTTTTTCTGATAAAAGTTAGCAGCACCTTTGATCGCCAGGTTGTCAGATTCGGTAGCACCAGAGGTAAAGACGATTTCTCGCGGATCAGCGCCAACCAGATCGGCAATCTGATTACGAGCGATATCTACCGCTTCTTCAGCCTGCCAGCCGAAACGGTGAGAACGGGAGGCCGGGTTACCAAAAGTTCCGTCCATCGTCATAAACTGCATCATTTTCTCGGCAACACGCGGGTCCACCGGCGTGGTTGCGGAGTAGTCGAGATAAATCGGTAATTTCATTGCTCTATAAACTCCGTACATCACTCAATGCAAGGAACCAGGCTACCGGCTGGATGTACGACCGTGTTTACGGAGCGCGAGACGCCCCGGCCTGATTCTAATATCTTGTTATCTTTAACCTAACTGTTTCGGGTTTCAGCAAGTTGACAAACTTACGAATCTCCGGGAGCTTACATAAGTAAGTGACCGGAGTGAGTATGTGCAGTCAACGCAGATGCAACACGAAACAGGACGGTTAAATTAAGCGCGTAACTTAACGTCGATCGCGTCTTGTGTGCGGGTGCGTGGCGCGTCGTGAGTATGCTGACGACCAGATACATCCAGCACTTCCTGGTTATTAACCAGTTCGCCTAAAGTAATGTTGTTGAGAAAACCGGTGAGACGGTCGCTCAAATCACGCCAAAGCGCGTGGGTCAGGCATTTATCGCCCCCCTGGCAGCCGCCTTTACCCTGACAACGGGTGGCATCTACAGATTCATCAACGGCGCTAATCACTTCGCCAACGGCGATGCTGCTGGCATCTTTGCCTAACAGATAACCACCGCCTGGTCCGCGTACGCTGGAAACCAGACCATTTTTACGCAGACGGGAAAACAGTTGTTCCAGATAAGAAAGGGAAATTCCCTGACGTTCGGAAATATCAGCCAACGGTACCGGGCCCGCTTCAGAGTTGAGCGCAACGTCAAGCATTGCGGTCACGGCATAGCGCCCTTTAGATGTCAGTCTCATGTCTTACTTCACCTCAAACTCGCCCCTGCCCGGGGTTTTTTATTGTAAAAGTGGGGGTATTGCATAGCAGGGTCAAGTCTGACATTCCCGAGTAAATTGGTCAACTATTTACTTGACTGATTTAGTCGGGTATTTAACCTTCAGTGCCATTTTTTTATCGTGGCGTTTGTACCTGTTGTCGGGTGCGGCGTAAACACTTTATCCGACCAGGGGTTCAGTACAATGTAGGCCTGACAAGACGCGTTAAGCGCCGTATCAGGCAACCTCGGTTATTCGGCCTTGTTACCTTTATTCTGCTGCTCAATAGAAGCCAGAATCCCGCGCAGGATATTCAACTCCTGGCTTTCCGGGCGCGCACGGGTAAACAGACGACGCAGCTTATTCATCACCTGCCCCGGATGGTTTTCACGGATAAAGCCGGTTGCCAGCAGCGTTTGTTCAAGATGACCGTAAAAACGTTCCAGATCATCGACCAGCGGATACGGCGTCTCGTCATGTTCAACCTGCTCGCTGTTCTCCTGAGTCGCCAGCCAGGCCATGCGCACTTCATAGGCAATAACCTGAACAGCCATCGCCAGGTTAAGCGAACTGTATTCCGGGTTAGCGGCAATGGCGACATGATAATGGCACTTTTGCAACTCTTCATTGGTCAAGCCGACACGCTCACGACCAAAAACCAGTGCCACCGGCGTATTTGCCGCTTCAGCGACGCTTTTCAAACCGCATTCGCGCGGGTCGAGCATCGGCCACGGCAGCGTGCGCGAGCGTGCACTGGTGCCAACCACCAGGCTACAATCGGCTAACGCTTCGTCGAGTGTATCGACAATGTGAGCATTACCAATCACATCGCTGGCCCCTGCTGCCAGAGCAATCGCCTGGGAGTCAGGTTTCACTAGTGGATTAACCAGCCAGAGATTGGTTAAGCCCATTGTTTTCATGGCACGGGCAACAGAACCCATATTACCGGTGTGTGACGTCTCCACCAGCACAATTCGAATATTTTGCAGCATTGTCTTTCTTCATCTAAAGATTATTCACGCATCTTATCATAAAACGAAGACAGATGCCGATCTCGCTGCTATACTCTGCGCCGTTTTCCCGTTCTTTAACATCCAGTGAGAGAGACCGATGCATCCGATGCTGAACATCGCCGTGCGCGCAGCGCGCAAGGCGGGTAATTTAATTGCCAAAAACTATGAAACCCCGGACGCTGTAGAAGCGAGCCAGAAAGGCAGTAACGATTTCGTGACCAACGTAGATAAAGCTGCCGAAGCGGTGATTATCGACACGATTCGTAAATCTTACCCACAGCACACCATCATCACCGAAGAAAGCGGTGAACTTGAAGGTACCGATCAGGATGTTCAATGGGTTATCGATCCACTGGATGGCACTACCAACTTTATCAAACGCCTGCCGCACTTCGCGGTATCTATTGCCGTTCGTATCAAAGGCCGCACTGAAGTTGCTGTGGTTTATGATCCTATGCGTAACGAACTGTTCACCGCGACTCGCGGTCAGGGCGCACAGCTGAACGGCTACCGTCTGCGCGGCAGCACAGCTCGCGATCTCGACGGTACTATTCTGGCGACCGGCTTCCCGTTCAAAGCAAAACAGTACGCTACCACTTACATCAACATCGTCGGCAAACTGTTCAACGAATGTGCAGACTTCCGTCGTACTGGTTCTGCGGCGCTGGATCTGGCTTACGTTGCCGCAGGTCGTGTTGACGGTTTCTTTGAAATCGGTCTGCGTCCGTGGGATTTCGCCGCAGGTGAGCTGCTGGTTCGTGAAGCGGGCGGTATCGTCAGCGACTTCACCGGTGGTCATAACTACATGCTGACCGGTAACATCGTTGCCGGTAACCCGCGCGTTGTTAAAGCCATGCTGGCGAACATGCGTGACGAGTTAAGCGACGCCCTGAAGCGTTAATTTCTCTGGCGGGTGATTTCTCTCACCCGCCCTCGCCTTTCAGGCGCTATTCCGAAATGCTTCCGCTCTGCTTTACTTTCTTTCGTCACTCTCCCACCATCTTTCCCCGATTAATGGATGATAAAGAAGTCGCAAGGAAAGGTTATGGCACTGCCAGTGAACACACGCGTTCTCAAAATTCTGTTTATTCTCTTTGTTGTTGCCTTCTGCGTTTATTTAGTGCCGCGCGTTGCCATCAACTTCTTCTATTATCCCGACGACAAAATTTACGGTCCCGACCCCTGGTCGGCGGAATCCGTCGAATTTACAGCTAAGGACGGTACTCGTCTGCAAGGCTGGTTTATCCCTTCTTCGACAGGCCCCGCTGACAACGCCATCGCAACCATCATTCATGCTCACGGCAATGCCGGAAATATGTCCGCCCACTGGCCGCTGGTCAGTTGGTTACCCGAGCGTAATTTCAACGTTTTTATGTTTGATTATCGCGGGTTTGGTAAATCAAAAGGCACACCGTCTCAGGCCGGATTGCTGGACGATACGCTAAGTGCCATCAATGTGGTGCGCCATCGCAGTGATGTAAACCCACAACGACTGGTACTGTTCGGGCAGAGTATTGGCGGGGCGAATATTCTTGATGTTGTTGGTCAGGGTGATCGTGAGGGCATACGTGCAGTGATCCTCGACTCCACATTTGCCTCTTATGCAACCATCGCCAACCAGATGATCCCCGGCAGTGGCTACTTACTTGATGAGAGTTACAGCGGCGAAAATTACATCGCCAGCGTCAGCCCGATCCCAGTTTTACTCATTCACGGTAAGGCCGATCACGTTATCCCATGGCAGCACAGCCAAAAGTTGTATGATCTGGCAAAAGAGCCAAAACGTTTAATCTTAATCCCTGACGGCGAACACATTGATGCTTTTTCCGATCGTCACGGTGATGTTTATCGCGAACAAATAGTGGATTTTATCCTTAGCACGTTGAATCCGCACAACTAACCCATGATCGCTAGCGCGATAATCATTCACAAATCCACCTTTAGACGAGCTAATCCACTGGTCAGAACAGTTTAAGATGAGAAAAATTCTGTGACGCTTGCCAACATTTCTGATGATTAGCATTCCCTTCGCCATTTCCCTGAGCAAACTTTAGCTATTCTTATCAATTATGCTTATGGGAGATCTACAGATGATGCCTACGCTTGCTTCACCATCTGTCCTTTCGGCTCCCCAGCGCCGCTGCCAGATCTTGCTGACACTCTTTCAGCCGGGGTTGACCGCCACCACGGCAACCTTCAGCAAGCTTAATGGTGTGGATGATGATATTGCCAGTCTTGATATCAGCGAAACAGGACGGGAGATCCTGCGCTATCATCAACTCACACTGACTACTGGTTATGACGGTAGCTATCGGGTTGAAGGCACAGTGCTTAACCAACGTTTGTGTTTATTTCATTGGCTACGACGTGGTTTCCGTCTGTGTCCGTCATTTATTACCAGCCAATTCACACCTGCTCTGAAGAGTGAACTAAAGCGGCGCGGAATTTCGCGTAACTTTTACGACGATACCAATCTACAAGCGTTAGTGAATCTCTGCTCTCGACGGCTACAAAAACGCTTTGAATCGCGCGATATTCATTTCCTGTGTCTGTATCTGCAATATTGCTTGCTGCAACACCACGCTGGCATTACGCCTCAGTTTAATCCGCTCCAACGTCGCTGGGCAGAATCCTGCCTGGAATTTCAGGTAGCGCAGGAAATTGGACGCCACTGGCAGCGTCGGGCGCTCCAGCCTGTACCGCCTGATGAGCCACTATTTATGGCATTACTTTTTTCCATGTTGCGAGTTCCCGATCCAATTCGGGATGCGCATCAGCGGGATAGACAATTGCGTCAGTCTATCAAACGTCTGGTAAACCATTTTCGTGAGCTGGGAAATGTTCGTTTTTATGATGAACAGGGGTTATGCGATCAGCTTTATACTCACCTCGCCCAGGCGTTAAATCGCAGTTTGTTTGCCATCGGTATTGATAACACCCTGCCAGAAGAGTTCTCCAGACTGTACCCACGCCTGGTGCGCACCACCCGCGCGGCGCTGACCGGATTCGAAAGTGAATACAGCGTCCATCTTTCTGATGAGGAAAGCGGTCTGGTCGCGGTGATTTTCGGTGCCTGGCTAATGCAGGAAAACGACCTGCATGAAAAACAGATTATTCTACTGACCGGGAATGATAGCGAGCGTGAAGCGCAGATTGAGCAGCAGTTACGTGAACTAACGTTACTGCCGCTCAACATTAAGCATATGTCGGTAAAAGCATTTTTGCAGAGAGGTGCTCCACGCGGCGCGGCACTGATTATTGCGCCTTACACCACGCCGTTACCGCTCTTTTCACCACCGCTGATCTACACAGATCTGACGCTGACAACACACCAACAGGAGCAGATCCGCAAAATGCTCGAATCAGCATGAGGGAACAACTTTCGGGCGCAAGAACATTGCCGGAAGCGCCACCAGCGCCATCACCCAGAACACGCCGTGGCCCAGATATTGATACAGGAAACCGGCGAAGACGGTCATGATGGCGATACTACCGCCCATTGCAACGGCAGAGTAAACCGCCTGCAAACGAATGACTTCGCTACCCTGGCGGGCGGCAATATAACGCATGGCCGCCAGGTGGCAGACCGTGAAGGTGCCGCAATGCAGAATTTGCACTACTATCAACCACGGCAACGCCGTCGTTGCTCCCATAATTCCCCAGCGCATTACGCCGCTAATCGCCGAGATCAGCAGCATATCGCGTGCACTACAACGGCGGAAAAGTTTATTACTCAGCGCAAAAATAATGACTTCTGCCACCACGCCCAGCGACCACAAATAGCCCACCGCTGAAGCAGAATACCCAGCTGCCTGCCAGTAAATAGCGCTAAAACCGTAATAGGCTGCATGCGCTCCCTGTAATAAACAAACGCAGGCCAGAAAGCGCCAGTTCTGGCGGACCAGTGTCAGCCAGGCTGGCCCTCCCGTGCTCTCCTGCTGACGGCTAGCCCCTTGTGGCTGAATCGTTGGACGAATGAGAAATCCGAGCAGCATGGACGCCACGCCCAACGTCAACAGCGCGAGGATCACCCGATAATCCAACATACTGACCAGTTTGCCTGTCAGCGCCGAGCCAATGACAAACGCCACCGAGCCCCACAGTCGCACTTTGCCGTAATCAAGCGGGAACTGTTTTTGCCATGTATTCGCCAGTGCATCGGTCAACGGTACCAGCGGTGAGAAAAAGAGGTTAAAGCCAATCATCACCACCATCAACCACGCTACATGCGCCCCCGCCCAGAAGGCGACAGCAAAGAGAAGTGTCAACAGTGCCAGTACGCGCAAGGCGGAAATCAGGCGGGAAGGATCGCTAACGCGGGGCGCGATGAGCAAACTCCCGAGAAAACGGGCAACCAGACCAGCCCCCAATAACAGGCCGATAGTTTCTGGCGTTAAGCCAATCCCCTTAAGCCAGACGCTCCAGAAAGGTAGAAAAATGCCGTAACTAAAAAAGTATGTGAAATAACCGAGCGCCAACCAGCGCGTGGATTGCAAAACCATGAGTCCCTCCCGTCAGGAGGCGTTAGTCTGGGGTTAATCGAATGTTGGTGCAAGTTGAAAAATAAGAATATTCGAGCCTGCTTCCCGATGTCTGTAACGCCTGTTCGCAAGCACTAAAAAAGCTGCGCCCCACAACGCACCTTGCAAAATTATTGCGTATTTATGCCGTTACGCTTGCCAAACGTTCCTGCACAATGGCGATGAAATCGCGTAATGCCGGTTTCATTTCGCCTTTCTTCCACGCCATTAGTAGGGCAATGGAAGGCACATTTCCGGCAATTGGCCGAAATACCACCTGCCCGGTATTAAAATTATTCATATAACCGGGTATCAAAGTTACGCCAAGCCCCATCCCCACCAAATTCATCGTTACCAGAATATTGGTTGCCACCTGGACGATATTCGGCTGGCTGTTTTCTTGCGCAAACCACTCCTTAACGATCGGCGCAAGCGAACCGGAATACGCCGGATCGGTACTGACGAAATTCACGCCATCCAGCTGCGCGGCGGTGATCTCTTTTTCTTGTGCTAAAGGATGATCAACCGGCAACACCACCACTAATGGTTCGTCAAAAAGTTCCAGATAATCAATCTCCGGGCTATAGACAGGATGGCGCATTAAGCCGACATCCAGTTCACCACGGCGAATTTTTTCTTCCTGTTCCGTGGTAATTAAACTCACCAACTCGATCAAGGTTTCTGGCTGTTTCAGTCGGAACATGGGCAATACTTTTGGCAGTAAATTCACTTCCGCCGATGGCACAAAACCGATGATTAAATGCTTATCTTCCTGAACAATTTTCCGCGCCCGTAATTTGGCATTTTCCGCTTGTTCGAGGATTGCCAGCGCGTCCTGGAGAAAACATTCTCCCGCCGCCGTCAATGCGACTTTGCGCTTATCCCTCACCAGTAACGGAACACCGACACAGTTTTCAAGATCGCGGATCTGGCTGCTTAACGAAGGCTGTGAGGTATGCAGTTTTTCCGCCGCACGGGTAAAGTTCAGTGCCTGCGCCACTGCGACGAAATAGCGTAAATGCCGTAGTTCCATCACCTTCCCCTTGTTATCGAAAAAACGTCTCAGTTGGTAGAAATTAACTATTTCACATATCAGCAACCAACCAGCAACATCCTTATGGCACAAAAATAGAAGGTCAATACATCTTATCTTTCAGGATTAAAAAATATGACCACACCCTCAGATTTGAACATTTACCAACTGATTGACACCCAAAACGGTCGGGTTACTCCGCGTATTTATACCGACCCGGATATTTACCAACTGGAGCTTGAGCGCATTTTCGGTCGTTGCTGGCTGTTTCTCGCTCATGAAAGCCAGATCCCTAAACCCGGTGATTTTTTTAACACCTACATGGGAGAAGATGCGGTTGTCGTGGTGCGCCAAAAAGACGGCAGCATCAAGGCGTTTCTCAACCAATGCCGCCATCGAGCCATGCGTGTGAGTTATGCCGATTGCGGCAACACTCGCGCCTTTACCTGCCCGTATCATGGCTGGTCTTATGGTATTAACGGCGAGTTGATTGATGTACCGCTGGAACCTCGCGCCTACCCACAAGGGCTGTGTAAATCCCACTGGGGGTTAAACGAAGTTCCCTGTGTGGAGAGTTATAAGGGGCTGATTTTTGGCAACTGGGATACCTCCGCGCCGGGCCTGCGTGATTACCTGGGTGACATTGCCTGGTATCTGGATGGCATGCTGGATCGTCGCGAAGGCGGCACCGAAATTGTCGGCGGCGTACAAAAGTGGGTGATCAACTGCAACTGGAAATTCCCGGCAGAGCAGTTCGCCAGTGACCAGTATCATGCTCTGTTCAGCCATGCTTCTGCCGTTCAGGTATTAGGGGCGAAAGATGATGGCAGCGATAAGCGTCTCGGTGATGGACAAACCGCCCGCCCGGTGTGGGAAACCGCCAAAGATGCGCTGCAATTTGGTCAGGACGGTCACGGTAGCGGTTTCTTCTTTACTGAAAAACCGGATGCTAATGTCTGGGTCGATGGCGCGGTTTCCAGCTATTACCGCGAAACCTATGCCGAAGCAGAACAACGTTTAGGTGAAGTTCGCGCCCTGCGCCTGGCGGGTCATAACAATATTTTCCCCACGCTTTCCTGGCTCAACGGCACTGCCACACTCCGCGTCTGGCATCCGCGCGGCCCTGATCAAGTTGAAGTGTGGGCGTTCTGTATTACTGACAAAGCCGCCTCCGATGAAGTTAAAGCCGCTTTTGAAAACAGCGCCACCCGCGCTTTTGGTCCTGCTGGTTTTCTTGAGCAGGATGACTCGGAGAACTGGTGTGAAATCCAGAAATTGCTGAAAGGTCACCGCGCCCGCAACAGCAAACTGTGTCTGGAAATGGGGCTTGGTCAGGAAAAACGTCGCGACGACGGCATTCCAGGCATTACAAACTATATCTTCTCAGAAACGGCCGCCCGTGGAATGTATCAACGCTGGGCCGATCTCCTGAGCAGCGAAAGCTGGCAGGAAGTGCTCGATAAAACCGCCGCATACCAGCAGGAGGTGATGAAATGAGTGCGCAGGTTTCACTGGAGTTACATCACCGCATTAGCCAGTTTCTCTATCACGAAGCCAGTCTGCTGGATGACTGGAAATTTCGTGACTGGCTGGCGCAGCTCGACGAAGAGATTCGTTACACCATGCGCACCACGGTTAACGCGCAAACGCGTGACCGCCGCAAAGGCGTTCAGCCACCGACAACCTGGATTTTTAATGACACCAAAGACCAGCTGGAGCGGCGAATCGCGCGTCTGGAAACGGGCATGGCCTGGGCGGAAGAGCCGCCGTCGCGCACCCGTCACTTAATCAGCAACTGCCAGGTAAGCGAAACCGACACCCCAGACGTGTTTGCTGTTCGGGTAAATTATCTGCTTTATCGGGCACAAAAAGAGCGCGATGAAACGTTCTATGTCGGGACTCGTTTTGACAAAGTTCGTCGTCTGGAAGATGGCAACTGGCGCTTGCTGGAACGGGATATCGTCCTGGATCAAGCGGTGATCACGTCCCATAACCTGAGTGTACTGTTCTGATGAATCGAATTTATGCGTGTCCCGTTGCGGATGTGCCGGAGGGTGAGGCTCTCCGGATCGATACCTCGCCCGTCATCGCCCTGTTCAACGTTGGCGGCGAGTTTTATGCCATTAACGATCGTTGCAGTCATGGTAATGCGTCGATGTCAGAAGGGTATCTGGAAGATGATGCTACGGTAGAGTGCCCACTGCACGCCGCCAGCTTTTGCCTGAAAACGGGGAAAGCGTTATGCCTGCCCGCCACCGATCCGCTAACCACTTATCCAGTACATGTTGAAGGTGGTGATATCTTCATCGACTTACCGGAGGCGCAGCCATGAGCGATCTGCATAACGAGTCCATCTTTATTACTGGTGGCGGATCGGGATTAGGACTGGCACTGGTCGAGCGATTTATCGAAGAAGGCGCGCAGGTTGCCACGCTGGAACTGTCGGCGGCAAAAGTCGCCAATCTGCGTCAGCGATTTGGCGAACATATTCTGGCGGTGGAAGGTAACGTGACCTGCTATGCCGATTATCAACGCGCGGTCGATCAGATCCTGACTCGTTCTGGCAAGCTGGATTGTTTTATCGGCAATGCGGGCATCTGGGATCACAATGCCTCACTGGTTAATACTCCCGCAGAGACGCTCGAAACCGGCTTCCACGAGCTGTTTAACGTCAACGTACTCGGTTACCTGCTCGGCGCAAAAGCCTGCGCTCCGGCGTTAATCGCCAGTGAAGGCAGCATGATTTTCACACTGTCAAATGCCGCCTGGTATCCCGGCGGCGGTGGCCCGCTGTACACCGCCAGTAAACATGCCGCAACCGGACTTATTCGCCAACTGGCCTATGAACTGGCACCGAAAGTACGGGTGAATGGCGTTGGGCCATGCGGTATGGCCAGCGATCTACGCGGCCCACAGGCGCTCGGGCAAAGTGAAACCTCGATAATGCAGTCTCTGACGCCGGAGAAAATTGCCGCCATATTACCGCTGCAATTTTTCCCGCAACTGGCGGATTTTACGGGTCCGTATGTGATGTTGGCATCGCGGCGCAATAATCGCGCATTAAGCGGGGTGATGATCAACGCTGATGCGGGATTAGCTATTCGCGGAATTCGCCACGTAGCGGCAGGGCTGGATCTTTAAGGAAGTACGATGAAAGAAAAAACGATCATTATTGTCGGTGGCGGGCAAGCGGCGGCCATGGCTGCGGCTTCGCTACGCCAGCAAGGGTTCACCGGTGAGCTGCATTTGTTTTCAGATGAGCAGCATCTTCCATATGAACGTCCACCGCTCTCGAAAGCCATGTTGCTGGAGGATTCCCCACAGTTGCAGTCGGTGTTACCCGCTAACTGGTGGCAGGAAAACAATGTTCATCTGCATTCTGGCGTAACCATCAAAACGCTGGGCCGCGACACACGAGAACTTGCGTTAGCCAACGGCGAAAGCTGGCACTGGGATCAGCTGTTTATTGCTACTGGCGCGGCAGCCCGACCGCTGCCATTGCTTGACGCACTGGGAGAACGCTGCTTTACCCTGCGCCATGCCGGCGATGCCGCCAGACTGCGAGAAGTTCTGCAGCCCGAACGGTCAGTCGTGATTGTCGGTGCCGGAACTATTGGTCTGGAACTGGCTGCCAGCGCCACGCAGCGTGGATGTAAGGTGACAGTGATTGAACTGGCGGCAACCGTCATGGGCCGTAATGCACCACCACCCGTGCAACACTATCTTTTACAGCGCCATCAGCAGGCTGGTGTGCGCATTCTGCTCAATAATGCCATTGAACATGTGGTCGATGGTGAAAAAGTAGAACTGACGCTGCAAAGTGGCGAAACGCTTCAGGCCGATGTGGTGATTTACGGTATTGGTATCAGCGCCAACGACCAACTGGCTCGCGAGGCCAACCTTGATACTGCCAATGGTATTGTCATTGATGAAGCTTGCCGCACCTGCGATCCCGCGATCTTTGCCGGTGGCGATGTGGCAATCACCCGTCTTGATAATGGTGCACTACACCGCTGCGAAAGCTGGGAAAACGCCAATAACCAGGCGCAAATTGCCGCTGCCGCAATGTTGGGGCTACCGCTTCCGCGACTGCCGCCGCCGTGGTTCTGGAGCGATCAGTACAGTGATAACTTACAGTTTATTGGCGATATGCATGGCGATGACTGGATTTGTCGTGGCAACCCGGAAACTCAGAAGGCGATTTGGTTTAATCTGCAAAACGGCGTGCTTATCGGTGCAGTCACGCTGAATCAGGGCCGTGAGATTCGCCCAATCCGCAAATGGATCCAGAGCGGCAAAACGTTTGATGCGAAACTGCTGATAGATGAGGACATCGCGCTTAAATCACTGTAACCAGGATAATTAGCGAATATCTCAACGCCTGGGGCGTGGCGAGGTACCAGAGTGTGTATTACGTTTAAATCACATTATCTTGCAAAGGGATTGGTTATGAACACACTACGTTATTTTGATTTTGGTGCTGCCCGCCCCGTTTTGTTATTAATTGCCCGTATCGCCGTGGTCTTAATTTTCATTATTTTTGGTTTTCCCAAAATGATGGGCTTTGACGGTACGGTCCAATATATGGCCTCGCTGGGCGCGCCGATGCCGATGCTGGCAGCGATTATTGCGGTAGTTATGGAAGTACCCGCCGCGATTTTAATCGTGCTTGGCTTTTTCACCCGTCCGCTGGCGGTGCTGTTTATTTTCTACACGCTGGGTACGGCGGTGATTGGTCACCATTACTGGGATATGACCGGCGATGCGGTTGGGCCAAATATGATTAATTTCTGGAAGAATGTCAGTATCGCTGGCGCATTCCTGCTGTTGGCAATTACCGGGCCGGGGGCAATTTCTCTCGATCGGCGTTAGGAAAGATGCCGGATGCGGCGTGAACGCCTTATCCGGCATTTTATAAATTACAGTAACGCAACCCGCAACGACATCTCTGACGTTGTTGATTCCCCCGGCGCAAGCGCAATGAGGTCACCTCCTTCCGGGCGATGATGGTCATCCGGCGCATGGCTCATCGGTTCCAGACAGAAGAAATCAAACGCATATCCTTTATCAAACGCCGGGTCGGAAACAAAGATGAAATAACATGGTGCAGGTGGCGTCGTTTCCATGATGATGGCATAACCCTCCTGCGGCTGCTCGATGCGGGCCTGACCATTCCGTCCGGCAAAGCCATTGTTTACCCACTGGTGCGGCAACGGCGCGAGCTGGTTGAAATCCAGCTCCTGCGGTAGCTGCTCGCAAAACTCACCCGCCAGCCACTGCTCCCGCTCCAGCCAGTAACCGCTCGCCTGCGCCTGAATCCGCGTTTGTGGTGACAACGGGAAATAAGGATGCCAGCCGGTACCAAATGGCAGCGTCTCTGCCCCTTGATTGGTGACAGAGAGCGTCACCGTCAGCGTATCTGCCGTTAAATGAAACGCCTGACTTACCCGATAGTGATAAACACCGCTGCGATGTTCATACACCAGACACAAGCTATCATCGCTGCGCGAGACACATTGCCACTGCCCCAGCCAGCCGTCGCCGTGCAGATAGTGCGCATCCCACTCAACATTCGGTTGCAGTTGATACTCACGCCCCTGCCAGACAAAACGATTGCCGCTCACCCGGTTTGCAAACGGCACCAGCGGAAAACAAGAGGCATCGGTTGCCACACCGCTTTTTTTACCGGGACGTAAGAGCGGCGTCGCGTCACGCCAGAAGCCTTCGATGACGCCGCCCCGGTCAGAAACGTCCAGCTTTAGCGGCCCGTGAGATAAGGTATAGATGGTCATCCGCTGACTCCTTAATCCGGGAAGTTAATCACAACTTTCCCGCATTTACCGCTCGCCATCAGCGCATAGGCATCTCCTGCCTGTTCCAGTGAGAAGCGATGGGTAATGGCATTACGCGGCCACAGTTTCCAGTCCGTTAAATCGTGGGCGCATTTTTCCATATGGAACAGACTGGTCACCCAGGAGCCAATAATCCGCCGTTGATGATGCATCAGATCAGCGCTAACCTCGAACTCCACTTTTCCGGTTTCCCCGATGTAAACCACCCGTCCCCAGTCAGCAGTGGATTGCAACGCCAGTAAGCGACCTGCGGCATTACCTGAACAATCGAGCGCAACATCCGCGCCACCGCGGGTGAGTTCGGCGATAATCTGCGGCAGACCTTCGGTCGTTGCTAAATAGCCGTGATCCATCACCCCTAACTGTTTCGCCATCGCCAGACGTTCCGGCAGCATATCAACGCCGATGATCCTTTTTGCACCGCGACCTTTCGCCAGCATCATCGCCATCATGCCGACCGGCCCCAGACCGACCACCAGCACGTTATCACTGCCGGAAACTTCGCCGCGCAAAATCCCTTCATACGCTGTACCAACGCCGCAACTGATAAACGCACCATCTTCATAGCTCAGCGCGTCCGGCAGGAGGATCAGATCTTTTTCTTCCGCCAGCAGATATTCGGCATGACCGCCGTCACGCTGCCAGCCGTAAGCGGCTTTTCCTTCGCCAGTACAAGAGATAGGAAAACCGCGACGGCAGTTCGGGCAAAAACCACAGCCAGAAATGTGATACACCAGCACGCGGTCGCCCTCTTTAAAATGGCGACAGCCTTGCCCCATCGCCACAATTTGCCCGCACGGTTCATGACCATTGATAAATCCCTGGTATAACGGTTTATCGGGAGCCGCCGCTGTGGCGCGGTGTTGATGATAGATATAGTGGACATCGCTTCCGCAAATCCCGGAGGATTTCATTTTAATCAGTACCTGGTTAATCCCCGGTGTCGGCACCGCAACTTCCCGCAGATCGACGGTCGAATTTCCTGGTAAATAAGCTGCCAGCATCGTTTTCATAATTCCCTCATTAACAATACGATTAATTTTCATCCCTGCCGCACCCGCGCCAGGGGGGTTAAGGTTTAGCGTTTCGCTTTACTGCTTCGCTGGGTCAGCAAGATATTCGCCAGAACCGCCACCACGATGATGACGCCGCGCACCACCTGCTGGAAAAAAGAGTTAATCCCGAGCAACACCAGACCGTTACCGATTAGCGTAATCACCAGCACACCAAGCAACGTACCGAACAAGGAACCGCGACCGCCGGAAAGTGCCGTACCGCCGACCACGACCGCGGCGATGACGTCAAACTCCAGACCGTTTGCCGCACCTGCGTTACCAGAACCGAGGCGAGCTGCCAGCAAAATGCCGGTCACCGCCGCTAATAATCCCGAAAGGGTAAAAATAAGAATGCGCACCCGACGAACGTTGATACCGCACAACTGCGCTGCCGTCGCATTACCGCCAACAGCAAAAACCGAGCGCCCGAAGGCGGTTTTGCGGCTGATGAACACAAACAGCGCAAACAACACCATCATGATCAGCGCGGATACTGGCACACCGAGAAATTGTCCCCCCAGCCAGTCCAGTACCTCGTTTTCGTCAATCGGCACTGGCAGGGCGTTAGTCATAAACAGCCCCATTCCGCGCAGGGCGCTCCACAGCCCCAGCGTGGCAACGAAACTGGGCACGTTAAACACGCCGCGCAGCACGCCGGCCAGCGTCCCCATCAGCGCGCCTAACAGCAACACCAGCAGACAAGCAATCGCCAGCGGAACGTTAAATTGCAGCAAAAATGCCAGGCACACCGAGACAAAAGCCACCATCGGTCCGACGCTGACATCAATTTCACCGGAGATAATAATCAGCGTCATCGCCCAGGCGGCGATCCCGATGGTGGCAGCATCGCGCAGCACGTTCATTTGGTTATTCAATGAGATAAAGCCAGGCGCATTCAGGGAGAAGACCAGATAAAGAATGGCGATTACCACCAGCAAACCGATCTCATTAATATGGCGACTGACAAATTGTTTGAGCGAGACGCTCTTGCCCTGCGGCAATGATAATGACGAAGCAGACATCTTCAGGTTCCTCGGTAAAATTCATCAGTGCACAGACAGAATGGCGGACATCAGCTCATCCACATTGACCGGCGAGTGAAACTCCTGCGAGAACGTACCGTGCTGTAATAACAGGATGCGGTCGCACACCAGCGGCAACTCCTCCACTTCACTGGAGATAAACACCACGCTTTTCCCTTCGGCAGCCAGCTCGCGGACAATACGGTAAATCTGCTGTTTGGCTTCGATATCGACGCCGCGCGTTGGCTCGTCGAGCAATAAAATCTGGCTGGCGGCATAGACCCAACGACCGATCACCACTTTTTGCTGATTGCCGCCAGAAAGCGTGCCAATAGGCGTTTCGCTACTGGCTGCCTTGACCGTCATCCGCTGCATCACCTCTTCGGTCAGGCGGCGGATGGTGGACCATTGCAGCACACCGTTGGCGCTGATTTTTTGCCGATTGGTCAGTACCGTATTTTCGTCAACGCCCAGCCAGGGAATGATCCCCGCTTCTTTGCGGTTTTCTGGCGTATAGCCAATGCCGCGTTTCAGCATCTCGCCGTAATCGGGGCGCGTGATTTTCTCGCCGTTGATAACAATTTCGCCCTGTTCATACGTCTCCAGCCCAACAATCGCCTTCAGCAATTCACTGCGCCCTGCCCCCAGCAGGCCAGCAATGCCGAGCACTTCGCCACGACGCAGGGAAAAACTGATCTCCGTAAGTTTTGGTCTGTGGCGTAACGCGCGAACTTCCAGTACGGTCTGGTCCGCAATCTCCTGAGCTACAACCGGTGCAAGATCAACGTGATCGCGCCCGAGCATCAGCGACACAATATGACGGGTTGAGGTGTTTTCGAGCATCACATCGCCCGCCACCTGACCATCGCGCATAACGGTGGCACAGGAGGCAATGCGGCGAATTTCTTCCATCCGGTGGCTGACATAAATCACCGCCACGCCCAGTGCTGACATTTTTTTCACGGCGCTGATTACCAGTTCAACTTCCGTACTGGCAAGCGAGCTGGTCGGTTCATCAAGGATGACCACGCGCGGTTCGCCTTTCATCACCCGCGCAATTTCCACCAGTTGCTTTTGCGCCGGGCTTAGTGTCGAAACAAGTTGTTCAGGGCTAACATCGACGCCCAGCGCCTGTAAACAACGTCGGGCATCCTGCGCCATTTGCGGGTAATCAATCATGCCGTTGCGGCGGGGCCATTGACCAAGGCAGAGGTTTTCCGCCACCGTCAGCCCCTCCACCAGACTTAATTCCTGATAAACCGCGCGTACCCCCAGTTCAGCGGCACGGCGAGTCAGCGTAGCTTCGTCGCCTTCCAGTCGCGTCTCGCCAATCCAGATATCACCGCTATCCGGACGTTCGCTA
Organism: Escherichia sp. HH41S; assembly: GCF_009820115.1. NCBI lineage: Bacteria > Pseudomonadati > Pseudomonadota > Gammaproteobacteria > Enterobacterales > Enterobacteriaceae > Escherichia > Escherichia sp. HH41S. The sequence goes on along the minus strand of NZ_VNXE01000020.1, from coordinate 51,256 downwards.
CCGGTAAGCATTCGAATGAGGGTCGATTTTCCCGCACCGTTTTTGCCTAACAGCGCGCGAACTTCGCCTTTATTGAGCGTAAAGTTAACGTTATCCAGCGCAACGACGCCGGGGTAACGCTTATTTCCTGCCACCACTTTTGCTACCGGAACTGCCTCTGTTGCCGTGAACATAGGGACCTCTGCGAATCAGCTATTAGGGCAGACCATCAACGTGCGTTGCCAGCCACTGTTTACCGTCTTCCGTTTTGGTATAGAGATCGATTGGCACCTGAATCACTTTTTCACCGTCGGCTTGTTTATTGATAACCTTCAATGTTTGCGCGAAAACAGCATTGCCCATTTTCTTACCGGAAATATCCACTACCGCTTTCAGCACCTGGTTATTTTCCAGTTCCTGAGCAATTTCAGTGGTCATATCTGAACCGAAAACGGCAATTTTTCCAGCCTGATTTTGATTACGTACCGCTTTTACCGCGCCGAGTGTCGCTCCACCCGATTCCCCCATAATGGCGTTGAGATCTGGTGTGGAGATAATCAGTTTTTCACCAACAGAAATCGCTTTATCTAAAACAGTCCCTTCCTGATTAGCGACAATTTGCGCGCCGGGAACGCGGGCTTTTAATACTTCCTCAAATCCTTTACGTCGTTGCACACAAACTTCAAAGGCTTCGCAATTGATGACAGCAATTTTCGGCTGGTCAATTTTGTTGGCAATAAAATAATCGGCAGCAGCGTTACCCAGTTTTTTACCAAATTCCAGCGGATCGCCAACCAGATATGCCGAGACATATTTATCGACACCCTTTTGATTAATACAGGTGTTGTAGCAAATCACCGGAATACCCGCCTCACTGGCGCGGCGAACGGTGCGGCTACTGCCATTTTCAGACACTGCCGACAAAATAATGGCATCGACATTACGCACCACGAGGGTATCAACAAAGGTACTTTCTTTCGAAATATCGCCCTGAGCGTTAGTTTCAATTAACTGTACCTGTACTGAAGAATCTTTTGCCGCATCCTGAACGCCCTGGCGCACTCCAGCGTAATATCCCTGGGTATCAAGGTATATTGCACCAATGGTCATTTCTTTTTCCGCAGCGTTGGCAAATAGTGTGCTACCTAATAGCGTAGCCATTAATAATAGATTACGGGTTGTTCTCATTTTTTTAGGCATAGTGCCTCCTGTAGGGTTTTTATTTACAACGGCTTATTTTAATTATTTGAGCGTGAGCGGCAGCGCGTGCCGCTCAAATATTACAGTTAATAGTGTTTAGTGAACGTAGCTAAAAATAAAAGGCATCACGGTGGTAAATAATGCCGCTTTCGGCCAGGCTGGATTAATCGCCGTCAATTCAGCGCGAGCAGATTCGTATTGCGCAATCTCGCCTAATCCCGCAGCCGCCAGCATCGCCACCATCAGGCATTTTTCTTTATGCTGCTGTTGTAAATCGCCATACAGCGATAACAAGTCAGGTTGCGAGACGGCAAAGAAATCCGCTTCGATACTGGTTTTTGCCATCTCTTGTGCCCACTGTTTCATTTCACTAAACAGTTGCTGTGCGGTTTGTTGTTCGCCCAGTAATCGCAGCGCCATCCCTTGCCAGAAGAGATAATCAACCGGCTGATCGTTGTAATAACTGTGGATGTTAATGGTGCGATCGCCGGTCGCCGCCAGACGTAAACAACGCGTCGCTTCAGTTTCATCGCCCTGCGCCTTGGCGCATATCGCCTGCCAGAACCAGATGTCGTTGTCAGTTTGCCCCGGTAAACGGCCTTCGCTTAAATTCTCCGGATAATGCAACGCGGCATGAAGCAGTTCGCTGGCCTGCTGCGGCTCTCTGGCATCAAGATGCTGCCAGGCGCGTAATAACTGGTTGAGGATAAACTGGCTGGTGACCTTCCCTTCCCCACCTTCCCACGGGTGGAATTTGCGCTTGGCGAGAATGTCCGCCGCTTTGTCTGCCTGACCAGTGAGATGCCACAAATTGAGCAGTTCTGCGGTCATGTCGTCGCGTTTCAGAGCAATTTCCAGATTATTTTCCAGACGAGCCAGTCGTTTCTCCGGTGCGGCTCCGGTTAGCTTATCCAGCAAATCCCGTTCAAAAAGCAGACGAGCATCCTGCGGCGCAAGCTGATAAGCACTATCAAGATAACGCGCGGCCAGTTCATAATCATGCTGCTTATTCCATGCATGGATTGCCAGCCCACGCCAGCCGTCGGCAAACTCCGGCGACATCTCAACGCAACGTTGCCATAAGGCAATTGCTTTGCCGTAGCTGCGCTTGTTGTAGTAGAAACAGGCCAGTAAATGCCGGGCAAACCAGCACTCTTCGATACTCTCCAGCGCCGCCACTTCTTCCAGCGTATTAGGGAAACGGACAAACTGCGGGAAGACATCAATAGCTTTTGCGACCAGTTCTCCGCGTTCAGCTTTTGGCAGCAAACTGGCTTGCAGGTAAAGCGGTAGCGTGCGCTGACAGTCCAGTGCGTTCAGCATCTCTGCCGCCAGAGCGGGCATGCCCCAGTTAATCAGTTGCCCGGCGGTCATCAGGGCGTTAACGTCGCGTCCCTGACACAGACCTCGCCACTGTACGAGGGCAGATTCGCTACAACCATCGAACCAGTTCAGCCACCACAGAGTGGCGTTCAGCGGATAATCACGCAGCAACTTCTCTCGCTGCAAACGCGCGTTGTCCTGACGACCACTTAACACCAGCAGCAGGTTATGCAGGCAAAGCACTTCCTGATTGGTTGGGCAGGCGCGAAGACTTTGTTGGCAAAAATCCAGACCCGCGTCGAAGTGACCATTACGCGCCGCCAGCCGTGCCAGACCATAATAGCCACCGGCTTTACTGTTTCCGCTCCAGACCGCACGCCAGAAATCCTCTTCGGCTTGTTGATATTGCCCCTGACGTTCGTAAGCACTGGCGCGAATTAAACTCGCCTGTCCGCACTGCGGGTTTTTGTTCAGCACATGTGCGCGTTTCAGCGCCTGAGTGGCATACGCCACCGCTTGTGGGTAATCAGCGCGGTTATATTCCAGCATCGCCAACGCCAGGTTACAGCGATAATCCAGCGGGTCCAGCGCCACGCCGCGCAGGTAGTAATCGAACGGTGAACGGCTGGCATGATGATATTGCTCCAGATGCTGACCGATAAACCAGGCTTCATCTGTACTGGTAATCTCTTGTGCTGCCAGTGGCGCTTTGGCGACGTCTGGCAACGGCAACTCTTGTGGCTGATGTTCCTGATAACTCAGTACGATATTGCCATCGGCATCGGAGAGTTCAATGGTTAGTCTGTCAGGATTGATACCATGCAACACGCCCTGAATGGCGGTCGCTGGCGTCAGAGCCACGGCATCGTCGAGCAACGCGTTGCATTTGCCGATTTCGCGGATCGCCAGGCGGCATCCTTTCAACGGGGAGATGGCATACAGCCCCCACTCAATCCCCCGCTCGCTACGCTGGAGTTTAATCACCGCATCGCGGGAGGCGTTTTGCACCATGCCCAGAGAATGATAAGGCAGGAAATACTGCTCGAAACGCTTCTCTTCGTAAGCATCAAGCCAGGTAAAATCGGGCTGGTTATCGGCAAAAATACCCGTCATCAGTTCGATATACGGGCCGTTATTGTCGGTCAGGCTCTTATCCCACGCCTGGCCGAATTCACTGTGTCCCCAGCTCCACTGTTTTTTACCTGGCGCGATGTGGTGGTTGGCAACGTGTAGCAAACCGCCATCTTCATCGTGACACCATGCGCCAACAAAATCGTACTGCGATTTTTCGGCCATATACGAAGTCGGCACTGGCACATTTTTATAGCGAGAAATATCCACTCCGGCGGAGTAGTCCACTTTGTAGTAAGTGCCGGTAGCGATAGGGAAAGCTGAAACAGCCCGTTTGCCGTGATCAAACACCGCCGTTACATCCGGCGGGAAAACGCTCTGATGCCCTTCGCCACCTTTCACTGCCGGGTTAGCCCACCACAAGAAATGACGCGGCGTGGCATTGCCGTTATAGACGCGGCTGGCAATCTCCAGCGCCGCCCGGTCAGGGCGTAGTGTGAAACCGGTCATCACCTGTAAACCGTGCATCGGCTCCGTTTCGCCGACCCACACCGTCTGTGCGCCGTCTTCATGGGCTTCGATGGTGAAATCAACGGGCATAAAGGTAGTCGGGCGATGGTGTTGTGGCCAGTTAAACTCAATCCCGCCGGAGATCCACGGTCCCAGCAGCCCCACCAGCGCAGGTTTAATGACTTCATTGTGATAGACAAAATCGCGCTGTTTCACTTTATCCCATGCGCGATGCACCCGACCGCCCAGTTCCGGCAGGATCATCACTTTGATGTAGTCGTTTTCCAGCCACACCGCCTGCCAGGATTTCAGGGTTTTCTGCTCGCTCAGCGTATCGGTCACGCCGTAGGGATAAACCGCGCCGGACGATCCCTGATAAACGCGATTTTCCAGGAACATAGGGTGTATATCCTGCGGACCTGTTTCATAAGTCGGGATCTCAACGCGCTCTTGCCACACTTTTACTGGAGTCATGGTGCCCTCAATATTAACAAGACATACTGAATTAAAAGATTTGTGGCAGTGTATTGAACAATCTGGCAATGTTTTCGCGGAATAATCACGCAATTAACTAAACAAGGTTTAGTGAAGATGAAAGCCTGCATTAACAATCAACAGATCCGCCACCATAACAAATGCGTGATTCTGGAACTGCTGTACCGGCAAAAGCGCGCCAATAAATCAACGCTGGCCCGGCTGGCGCAAATTTCAATTCCGGCGGTCAGTAATATTTTGCAGGAGCTGGAAAGCGAAAAACGGGTGGTGAATATCGACGATGAAAGCCAGACGCGCGGGCACAGTAGCGGTACATGGCTGATCGCGCCGGAAGGTGACTGGACGCTGTGCCTGAACGTGACGCCCACCAGCATTGAGTGTCAGGTCGCTAATGCCTGTTTAAGTCCGAAAGGCGAATTTGAATATTTTCAGATTGATGCACCGACACCGCAGGCTCTGTTGTCCGAAATCGAAAAATGCTGGCATCGTCATCGTAAACTGTGGCCGGACCGTACTATCAACCTGGCGCTGGCAATCCACGGTCAGGTTGATCCAGTGACTGGCGTGTCGCAAACCATGCCGCAAGCGCCGTGGACAACGCCGGTTGAGGTGAAGTATCTGCTGGAAGAGAAGCTGGGCATTCGGGTGATGGTCGATAATGACTGCGTGATGCTGGCGCTGGCGGAGAAATGGCAAAATAATTCGCAAGGACGGGATTTCTGCGTGATCAACGTTGATTACGGTATTGGCTCGTCATTCGTGATTAACGAGCAAATTTATCGCGGCAGTTTGTATGGTAGCGGACAGATTGGTCACACCATCGTTAATCCGGATGGCGTCGCCTGCGACTGTGGACGTTATGGCTGCCTGGAAACCGTCGCCTCGTTAAGCGCATTAAAAAAACAGGCGCGAGTATGGCTAAAATCACAACCGGTTAATACTCAGCTTGATCCTGAAAAATTGACAACCGCACAATTAATCGCTGCCTGGCAGAGTGGAGAACCGTGGATCACCAGCTGGGTTGACCGCAGTGCCAACGCCATTGGTTTGAGTCTGTATAACTTCCTCAATATCCTCAATATTAATCAGATTTGGCTGTATGGTCGCAGCTGCGCCTTTGGTGAGAACTGGCTTAATTCCATTATTCGCCAGACGGGATTTAACCCGTTCGACCGCGATGAAGGACCGAGCGTGAAAGCAACGCAAATTGGCTTTGGGCTATTAAGCCGCGCACAGCAGGTGCTGGGGATTGGCTATTTGTATGTTGAGGCACAGTTACGACAGATTTGATGACGCGATAACGTAACAAGGCTTCCCTAAGGAAGCCTTGATGATCACAAACGAAAAAATGCCTGATGCGCTACGCTTATCAGGCCTACACGGAGATTGCAATATCTTGAATTTGCAATAATTTGTAGGCCGGATAAGGCGTTCACGCCGCATCCGGCATGAACAACGAGCACATTGTCAGCAAATCACCGTTTCGCTTATGCGTAAACCGGATAACGTGCGCAGATGTCGAGAACTTTACCTTTGATGCGCTCGATAACGGCTTCATCATTGATGCTGTCCAGCACGTCACACATCCAGCCAGCCAGTTCTTTCGCTTCGGCTTCTTTAAAGCCACGACGTGTAATCGCCGGAGTACCCACGCGAATACCGGAGGTTACAAACGGGCTCTTCGGATCGTTCGGTACGCTGTTTTTGTTGACGGTGATGTTAGCACGGCCCAGAGCGGCGTCAGCTTCTTTACCGGTCAGGTTTTTATCAACCAGATCAACCAGGAACAGGTGGTTATCAGTACCGCCGGAAACCACTTTGTAACCGCGCTCCAGGAATACTTCTACCATCGCTTTAGCGTTTTTCGCAACCTGCTGTTGGTAAGTTTTGAACTCAGGCTCCATCGCTTCTTTCAGAGCAACCGCTTTACCGGCGATTACGTGCATCAACGGACCGCCCTGACCACCAGGGAAAACGGCAGAGTTCAGTTTTTTGTACAGCTCTTCGCTACCACCTTTCGCCAGGATCAGGCCACCGCGCGGACCCGCCAGGGTTTTGTGAGTGGTGGTAGTAACAACGTGAGCATGAGGAACTGGGTTCGGGTAGACGCCAGCAGCAACCAGGCCCGCAACGTGCGCCATATCAACGAAAAGGTAAGCACCGATGCTGTCAGCGATTTCACGCATTTTCGCCCAGTCAACCACGCCGGAATATGCAGAGAAGCCACCGATGATCATTTTCGGCTTGTGTTCTTTGGCTTGTTTTTCCAGATCGGCGTAGTCGATATGACCGGTAGCATCGATACCGTAAGGAACGATGTTGTACAGTTTACCGGAGAAGTTAACCGGAGAACCGTGAGTCAGGTGACCGCCATGCGCCAGGTTCATCCCCAGAACGGTGTCGCCGGGTTCCAGCAGCGCGGTGTAGACCGCAAAGTTCGCCTGGGAACCGGAGTGCGGCTGGACGTTAGCGTAGTCAGCGCCGAACAGTTCTTTTGCGCGATCAATCGCCAGTTGTTCAACGATATCAACATACTCGCAACCGCCGTAGTAGCGTTTGCCCGGATAACCTTCAGCATATTTGTTGGTCAGCTGAGAACCCTGCGCCTGCATTACGCGCGGGCTGGTGTAGTTTTCGGAGGCGATCAGTTCGATGTGCTCTTCCTGACGTACTTTTTCCTGCTCCATAGCCTGCCACAGTTCGGCATCATAATCGGCAATGTTCATTTCACGCTTTAACATCCGCATCTCCTGACTCAGCTAACAATAAAATTTTCGGCCTTTATAGGCGGTCCTGTTGGACAACGGCGAACAGTATAACCGAATCATTGTGCGATAACAGGTCTTGACAAAGGAATTTACGCAAACGATTACCTTCAGGCTGCGCAAGGCTTTGGAGAATAAAGAGCTTGCAACCGTAAACGGATTTCTTTTCAGGTTTGTGATGCAAATTTTTCACTTCATCACATTCCTCATGAAAAACACCAAAGAACCATTTACATTGCAGGGCTATTTTTTATAAGATGCATTTGAGATACATCAATTAAGATGCAAAAAAAGGAAGACCATATGCTTGACGCTCAAACCATCGCTACAGTAAAAGCCACCATCCCTTTACTGGTGGAAACAGGGCCAAAGTTAACCGCCCATTTCTACGACCGTATGTTTACTCATAACCCAGAACTCAAAGAAATTTTTAACATGAGTAACCAGCGTAATGGCGATCAACGTGAAGCCTTGTTTAACGCCATTGCCGCCTACGCCAGCAATATCGAAAACCTGCCTGCGCTGCTGCCAGCGGTTGAAAAAATCGCGCAGAAGCACACCAGTTTCCAGATCAAACCGGAACAGTACAACATCGTCGGCGAACACCTGTTGGCGACGCTGGACGAAATGTTCAGCCCGGGCCAGGAAGTGCTGGACGCGTGGGGTAAAGCCTATGGCGTACTGGCTAACGTATTTATCAATCGCGAGGCAGAAATCTATAACGAAAACGCCAGCAAAGCCGGTGGCTGGGAAGGTACTCGCGATTTCCGCATTGTAGCTAAAACACCGCGCAGCACGCTTATCACCAGTTTCGAACTTGAGCCGGTGGACGGCGGCGCAGTGGCGGAATACCGTCCAGGGCAATATCTCGGCGTCTGGCTGAAGCCGGAAGGTTTCCCACATCAGGAAATTCGTCAGTACTCTTTGACGCGCAAACCGGATGGCAAAGGCTATCGTATTGCAGTGAAACGCGAAGAGGGTGGGCAGGTATCAAACTGGTTACACAATCACGCCAACGTTGGCGATGTCGTGAAACTGGTCGCTCCGGCAGGTGATTTCTTTATGGCTATCGCAGATGACACGCCGGTGACGTTAATCTCTGCCGGTGTCGGTCAAACACCAATGCTGGCAATGCTCGACACGCTGGCAAAAGCAGGTCATAGCGCTCAGGTAAACTGGTTCCATGCGGCAGAAAATGGCGATGTTCATGCCTTTGCCGATGAAGTTAAGGAACTGGGGCAAGCACTGCCACGCTTTACCGCGCACACCTGGTATCGTCAGCCGAGCGAAGCCGATCGCGCTAAAGGTCAGTTTGATAGTGAAGGTCTGATGGATTTGAGCAAACTGGAAGGTGCGTTCAGCGATCCGACAATGCAGTTCTATCTCTGCGGCCCGGTTGGCTTCATGCAGTTTGCCGCGAAACAGTTAGTGGACCTGGGTGTGAAACAGGAAAACATTCATTACGAATGCTTTGGCCCGCATAAAGTGCTGTGATTTGAGGTTGCCGGATGGAGACATCCGGCAACCCTGACGCGGTTTAAATTGCCGCGTCGTCCTCTTCGCCAGTACGGATACGAATGACCCGTGCCACGTCAAAGACGAAAATTTTACCGTCACCGATTTTGCCGGTTTGCGCCGTGCGAATAATCGTATCTACGCAGATATCGACAATGTCGTCCGGCACGACAATCTCAATTTTCACTTTCGGCAGAAAATCCACCATATACTCCGCGCCGCGATACAGCTCGGTATGGCCTTTCTGGCGGCCAAAACCTTTCACCTCGGTGACCGTCATGCCGGTAATGCCGACTTCAGCCAGTGCTTCGCGGACATCGTCCAGCTTGAAGGGTTTAATAATCGCATCAATCTTTTTCATGCTATTCCTTGAAAAGGTCGCCTGTCTTTTGATCTGCTAAACGTAACACATTACGCCGATTCATTCCTTGAAATCGTTTGCATCCAGCTCGTGTCGGGAAAGCAGTTTATAAAATTCTGTCCGGTTGCGCCCCGCCATTCTCGCCGCGTGGGTGACATTACCTTTGGTGATTTGCAGCAGCTTACGCAAGTAGTTGAGTTCAAACTGATTACGCGCCTCAACAAAGGTTGGCAGAGCCGTATTTTCGCCCTCCAGCGCCTGCTCGACTAACGCATCACTAATCACCGGAGATGATGTTAGCGCCACGCACTGTTCAATCACGTTGACCAACTGGCGCACATTACCCGGCCAGCTCGCGGTCATCAGTCGTTTCATTGCATCGGTGGAGAATGCGCGGACAAACGGTTTATGTCGCTCTGCCGCCTGGCGCAATAAGTGGTTTGCCAGTAGCGGAATGTCTTCTGTGCGCTCCGCCAATGCCGGAATTTTCAGACTGACAACGTTGAGGCGATAGTAGAGATCTTCACGGAATTCCCCGCGCGCCATCGCCTTTGGCAGGTCACGGTGAGTGGCGGAAATAATCCGCACGTCGATATCAATATCGCGGTTGCTGCCCAGCGGGCGCACTTTGCGCTCCTGCAACACGCGTAGCAGTTTGACCTGCAACGGTGCGGGCATGTCGCCAATCTCATCGAGAAACAGCGTACCGCCTTCCGCCGCCTGGAATAAACCTTCGCGATTGCTGACAGCGCCAGTAAACGCGCCACGCGCATGACCAAACAGCTCCGACTCCAGCAATTGCTCGGGCAATGCGCCACAGTTAATAGCAATAAACGGTTTGCTGTTGCGCGGGCTGGCGTTGTGGATCGCCTGGGCAAAAATCTCTTTCCCGGTACCGCTCTGACCGTTAATCAAAACGCTAACATCTGACTGCGCCACCAGCCTCGCCTGTTCCAGCAAACGCAGCATCAGCGGGCTGCGGGTGACAATCGCCTCGCGCCAGCGTTCGTCGGTGGTTGGCGCGGATTGTTCCAGCGCATCATCAATTGCCTGATACAGCGCGTCTTTATCGACGGGCTTTGTGAGGAAACTGAACACGCCCTGCTGTGTCGCGGCAACCGCATCGGGAATGGAGCCATGCGCGGTGAGGATGATTACTGGCATACCTGGCTGCACTTTCTGGATTTCAGCAAACAGTTGCATACCATCCATTTCATCCATCCGCAGATCGCTGATGACTAAATCTACTTTTTCACGATTCAGTATCCGCAATCCTTCAGCTCCACTTTCCGCCGTAACCACGCTGTAGCCTTCACTGGTCAGACGCAGGCCAAGCAGTTTCAGCAATCCTGGATCGTCATCGACCAGTAATAAATGCGCAGGTTTATGGCTCATCAGGAGTGACCTCATGGGTAGATGGCGCGGGCTTTTCACTCTCGTGCGGCGTATCCGGCGAGAAATTGCCAGCCGGTTTGCGGTTCGAGAGCTGACGTTCAATATCGGTCAGATTTTCCAGCTTGCGGGTGGTGAGCTCCAGTTGCTGCTGTAGAACGTGATGTTGCTGGCGCAAAGTATCCAGTTCGCTGTCGCTGGACTGCTGGAGTTTGCTGTAGCGTTGGCGCTCTTCAGCCAGTTGCAGTTGCAGCGCCTGACCGTCGCGCCAGAGTCGATACAGTGGGCGAACCTGTGCCGGGATCTCGGTACTTAACGCATCAATGCGCGCGACCAGCTGGCGGCGCTCATAAGGCGTAATTTTGGCGTCAGCGAGCAAAATCCCTTGTTTGAAGATATTTTGCCAGCTGCCGTCGTCATATTGGCGGGCTTGCTGACGCGACTGCGCAGGCATTAAACGTTCAGCACAATCCATCGCCCGCAGCCAGTAAAGCGGATTGGTTTCGGTTGACTTACCTTGCAGTGCCCAGATGTCGCTGCATTCAGTAGAAAGATAGTCAGCCAGTTGATAAACCGGAATTTTTTCTTCTGCTGGCGCATCAATAGCTGGCTTATTGTGACTCTGCACGCAACCCAGCAATGCCAGACATGGCAGCCCTGCCAGCCATAGCCGTCGGGGCAATAATCGTTGAAAAATGTGTCGCATATTCACCAGACTTAAAACCTATCCCAGTGGGCGTAATTGTTGCAGGCAGTTTGGACATGGACAGCGCGGAGAAACCGGAGCGTACACGTAGTACGTAAGGATTTCGAGCACTGCACGAGGCCAAACTGGCAAATAAAATAGCCTGATGGGATAGGCTCTTAACATTATTTCGTGTTTTTCGACGACGGTAATTCAATGCGGAAGCAAACCTCTTGCCCGCTCTCGTCGACCAGATACAGTTCCCCCTGCATACGGCGAATACAATCCCTGGCAATGCTTAATCCCAGACCGCTGCCCTTCACCGCCCCTTTTCGCTGGTGGCTTCCCTGAAAAAAGGGTTCGAAGATCATGGCGCGTTCCTCTTGCGGAATGGGTGTGCCTGTATTGATGACATCAATATAAACCCGCGCGCCATGTAAACTGCTGCGAAGGCAAATGTTACCGGATTCAGCCCCGTAGTGCACCGCATTGGAGTAAAGATTATCCAGTACGCTCATCAGCAGCATTGGCTCCGCCAGGCAAGCAGTTGCTTTGAGATCGACGTCGGTATGCATCATTTTAGCCCGTGCGGGCAGGCTATGAGCAGAAACCACCATTTCCACCAGCGGTGCCAACTCTACACTCTCCAGTTCCACCGCGCCGTCCGCCTGTTTACGGTTGTAATCAAGCAGTTGTTCGATCAGTTTTTGCAAATTGCGGCTGCTGCTATCAAGGATGCTCACCACCTCTTTTTGCTCGGGCGTAAGCGGCCCGACAACCTGGTCAGCCAGTAATTCAGTGCCCTCGCGCATACTCGCCAGCGGGGTTTTTAATTCATGAGATAAATGTCTTAAGAATTGATGGCGCTGGGATTCCAGCCATGACAGGCGCTCACTTAACCAAAGAATACGTTGCCCAACCGAGCGTAACTCACTCGGGCCACTGAACGAAACGCTATTGCCCAGAGAACGCCCTTCCCCCAGACGGTTGATCATCCGTTCAATATTTTTTACCGGGCCGATAATCATCCGCGTGAAGAGCAGTACCATCACCAGACTTACCAGAAATAACACCAGCGATTGCCAACCAAAATATTGCCCACGTTCGGCGATTTCACGCTGAAGCTGCTGCCCACGAGAGAACACCACTGTGCGCGTGGCCTGTACCATTTCGGTATTGGCGCTGGCAAAGGCTTCCAGACGCGCGGCGGCGGCAGCATCGGGACCGCTGTTGTTACACTGAAGTTGAGCCAGATTGTTCAAGTCCTGACGCAATGCCTGGTAAAGTTTATCGTCCGGCAGTACGCCTGCGTGGGCATCGAGCATTTCGCTATAACGCTTGCGCTGGCTTTGATAAACCTTCGCCAGGGTTGGGTCATCCAGCACGCAATACTGACGGTAGCTACGCTCCATCTCCAGCGCCGCGTTGGTCATCGCTTCACTGCGCCGGGCATCAATAAGCGTAGTACGGTTAACCAGCGCCGCCTGATCGCTAAGCGCATTCAGGCTTTGCCAGGCTTGCCATGCCAGCACCAACAGGGGTAGCAGAATCAGCAAAAATGCCAGCATTACCAGTTGTCGTAATGAGCGGGGAAAAACGGGCCAGCGTTTCAAGGTGTTACTCTCGTCAGACGCGAATAGCCTGATGCTAACCGAGGGGAAGTTCAGATACAACAAAGCCGGGAATGACCCGGCTTTGTTATGGAATAAAGCGGTGCCTAACTCGACGTTTCGCCCGAGGGTTGATATAGCTAAGCTGATATCAGAAGTTGGACGGCAGGCACCTTGTTGTGCGTCATTCGAATTTTATGTAGCACGTCCCGAAGGGGCTGACATAAGTCGGTGAATGAGCCACTGATGACTATTATGCAGTAACTGTGCCAATAAATAAAATAGTTTGGTAACGTACTGATTATACGTTGTTTTGATGGATTTATGACTTCTTCGCTATTTGGCTGTAAATCAGCCATTGTGTCGCTAAAAAGAGACACCTTAAGATAAATTTATTAGATCCAAATAAAATCAATCAATTAAATGTCGCCAAAAAGCGACACGGTAAACCACCCATTGTCGTGATTTACAGACACAAAAAAAGCTCCCGGAGCTGGGAGCTTATGATAGTGGTCGGCGTTTAATGCCGGATGCGGCGTGAATGCCACATCCGGGCAGCAAAACCAATAGTTTTACGACTTACCCCAACTGCTTACGCGCATTGCGGAAAATACGCATCCATGGGCCATCCTCGCCCCAGTTTTCCGGATACCAGGAGTTACTGACAGTACGGAAAACACGTTCCGGGTGCGGCATCATAATGGTGACTCGACCACTTTCAGTCGTGACCGCCGTAATACCATTCGGAGAACCGTTCGGGTTAGCCGGGTAGGTTTCGGTGACTTTACCAAAGTTATCGACATAGCGCAGTGCCACCAGCCCTTTGCTTTCCAGTGCCGCCAGATGCGCCGCATCGCGCACTTCCACGCGCCCTTCGCCGTGAGAGACAGCAATCGGCATCTGCGAACCCACCATCCCTTGCAACAGCAGAGACGGGCTTTGGGTCACTTCTACCAGGCTGAAACGCGCTTCAAAGCGATCGGAGGTGTTACGCACGAAACGTGGCCACAACTCGCTACCTGGGATCAGTTCGCGTAGGTTAGACATCATCTGGCAACCGTTACATACCCCCAGCGCCAGCGTTTGCGGACGGTGGAAGAAGGTTGCAAACTCATCGTGTACACGGTCATTGAACAGGATAGACTTCGCCCAACCTTCACCAGCCCCCAGCACGTCACCGTAGGAGAATCCGCCGCACGCTACCAGAGCGTGGAAATCCTCCAGGCCCGTGCGTCCAGCCAGCAGGTCGCTCATATGCACATCGATTGCATCGAAGCCTGCACGGTGGAAAGCTGCCGCCATTTCAACATGCGAGTTCACCCCCTGCTCACGCAGCACGGCAACTTTCGGACGCGCACCGGTGGCAATATACGGTGCTGCCACATCTTCGTTGATATCAAACGACAGTTTCACATTCAGGCCCGGATCGGCGTCGTTAGATTTCGCCTGATGTTCCTGATCGGCACACTCCGGATTGTCACGCAGGCGCTGCATCTGCCAGGTAGTTTCTGCCCACCAGACACGCAACGTGGTGCGGCTTTCGCTGAATACAGTCTGCCCGTTGGCGGTAATTACAAAACGGTCACCGGAAACCGCCTGCCCAACATAATGGACGCAATCAGCAAGCCCATGCTGTGCCAGTACCGCTTCAACTGCTTCACGGTCAGCGGCTCGAACCTGAATCACCGCACCCAGTTCTTCGTTAAACAACGCCGCCAGGCGATCGTCACCCAGAGTGGCGATATCCGCTTCAATACCGCAATGACCGGCAAACGCCATTTCCGCCAGCGTCACCAGCAGGCCACCGTCAGAGCGGTCGTGGTACGCGAGCAGCTTACGCTGTGCAACCAGTGCCTGAATCGCGTCATAGAAACCTTTCAGTTGCGCGAAGTCGCGCACATCAGCAGGCTTGTCGCCAAGCTGACGATAAACCTGCGCCAGCGCCGTTGCGCCCAGCGCGTTATTGCCTTTGCCTAAATCAATCAGCAGCAGTGCGTTATCTTCGGTAGAAAGCTGCGGCGTGATGGTGTGACGTACATCTTCCACGCGGGCAAATGCAGAAATCACCAGCGAAAGCGGCGAGGTCATTTCGCGCTCTTCGCTACCTTCCTGCCAGCGGGTTTTCATCGACATGGAGTCTTTACCCACCGGAATCGTCAGGCCCAGCGCCGGACAAAGCTCTTCGCCCACCGCTTTAACGGCTTCATACAGGCCTGCATCTTCACCAGGGTGGCCTGCCGCCGCCATCCAGTTGGCGGAAAGTTTAATGCGTTTGATATCGCCAATCTGCGTTGCGGCAATATTGGTTAACGCTTCACCGACCGCCAGACGGGCAGAGGCGGCGAAATCCAGCAGTGCAACCGGCGCACGTTCGCCAATTGCCATCGCTTCGCCGTAGTAGCTGTCGAGGCTGGCGGTAGTGACCGCGCAGTTAGCGACCGGCACCTGCCACGGCCCCACCATCTGATCGCGCGCCACCATACCGGTTACGCTGCGGTCGCCAATGGTCACCAGGAAGGTTTTTTCCGCCACAGTCGGCAGATGCAGCACACGTTTCACCGCGTCTGCAATGGTGATCCCTTCACGGGCCAGCGCGTCGCCTTTCGCTTTCAGCGTTTGCACATCGCGGGTCATCTTCGGCGTTTTACCAAGCAGGACGTCCAGCGGCAGATCGATCGGCTGATTATCAAAATGACGATCGTGCAGAGAAAGATGCAGTTCTTCGGTCGCTTCACCAATCACCGCGTAGGGCGCGCGTTCACGCTTACACAGTTCGTCAAACAGCGGTAACTGATCGGCAGCAACCGCCAGCACGTAGCGTTCCTGGGATTCGTTACACCAGATTTCCAGCGGGCTCATGCCCGGTTCGTCGCTCAGAATATCGCGCAGTTCGAATTTACCGCCGCGTCCGCCGTCGCTCACCAGCTCCGGCATGGCATTAGAAAGACCGCCTGCGCCGACGTCGTGGATAAACAGAATTGGGTTAGCATCACCAAGCTGCCAGCAACGGTCGATCACTTCCTGACAGCGACGCTCCATCTCCGGGTTATCGCGCTGTACGGAAGCAAAGTCGAGGTCGGCATCAGACTGACCAGACGCCATGGAAGACGCCGCGCCGCCGCCAAGACCGATGTTCATTGCCGGGCCGCCGAGAACGACCAGTTTCGCACCGACGTTGATCTCACCTTTTTGTACGTGATCGGCGCGAATGTTGCCGATCCCACCCGCCAGCATGATCGGTTTGTGATACCCGCGCAGCTCTTCGCCGTTGTGGCTGTTCACTTTTTCTTCATAGGTACGGAAGTAGCCGTTCAGTGCCGGACGACCAAATTCGTTGTTAAATGCCGCGCCGCCCAGCGGACCTTCTGTCATGATGTCCAGCGCGGTGACAATGCGCTCAGGCTTACCGAAATCTTCTTCCCACGGTTGTTCAAAGCCAGGAATACGCAGGTTGGATACGGAGAAACCGACCAGGCCAGCTTTCGGCTTCGCGCCGCGGCCGGTGGCACCTTCATCGCGGATTTCACCGCCGGAACCGGTAGCTGCGCCCGGCCACGGAGAAATCGCCGTTGGGTGGTTGTGGGTTTCGACTTTCATCAGAATGTGCGCCGGTTCCTGATGGAAATCGTAGCGGCCCGTTTCGTGGTCAGCAAAGTAGCGGCCCACTTCAGAACCTTCCATTACGGCGGCGTTATCTTTATAAGCAGAAAGAACGTGATCCGGCGTGGTTTCGAAGGTGTTTTTGATCATCTTGAACAGCGATTTCGGCTGTTGTTCTCCGTCGATAATCCAGTCGGCGTTAAAAATTTTGTGGCGGCAGTGCTCAGAATTCGCCTGGGCGAACATATACAGCTCGATGTCGTTCGGGTTACGACCCAGCTTTGTGAACGCATCCTGCAGATAGTCAATTTCATCTTCCGCCAGTGCCAGGCCAAGACGCAGGTTAGCGTCGATTAGCGCCTGACGGCCCTGCCCCAGCAAATCAACGCTGGTGACCGGAGTCGGTTGATGGTGTGCAAACAGCTGCTCTGCATCATCTAAAGCAGAAAAGACCGTTTCCATCATGCGGTCGTGCAGTTCAGCGGTCACCTGCTGCCATTGTTGATGGGTCAGCGTACCGGCTTCTATATAGTAAGCAACGCCGCGCTCAAGGCGGTTTACCTGTTGCAGCCCGCAGTTATGGGCGATATCGGTCGCTTTCGAAGACCAGGGAGAGATGGTACCAGGACGCGGAGTCACCAGCAGGAGTTTGCCTTGCGGGGCGTGGCTGGCGAGTGCCGGGCCATATTTCAGCAGGCGTTCAAGTTGTGCGTGCTCATCATCGTTTAACGGCGCATTGAGGTCAGCAAAATGGACATACTCGGCGTAAATATTGTGAACCGGGAGCCTGGCAGCCTGAAAACGTGCCAGCAGTTTGTTGATTCGGAATGCCGACAATGCAGGCGAACCACGCAGAATTTCCATCATAAGTCTCTCGTCTTCTAAGCTTTCGGTGTACCCAAGGGGGGGAAACGGGCGTCATTATAAAGAATCTGATGCGCCGACGAAACCGTTTGCGTGGAAATAAAATCACCATTGTGAATTAGCAACGCGTGCCGCCAATGGCTGTAATAAGTTGCCAACTGGCGCTGGTTTACGCAAAATGCCGCTCATTTATGAGTAAACCTTTCACTATTATTACGTTTTTTCAAGCTGGGATGCGCACGACACAGAGAATTAACTAATTGAAAAAATTAAAGATTAATTATCTGTTCATCGGCATTCTGGCACTGCTGCTTGCGGTCGCTCTCTG
Source organism: Escherichia sp. HH41S (assembly GCF_009820115.1). Classification (NCBI taxonomy): domain Bacteria; kingdom Pseudomonadati; phylum Pseudomonadota; class Gammaproteobacteria; order Enterobacterales; family Enterobacteriaceae; genus Escherichia; species Escherichia sp. HH41S. The sequence continues at coordinate 33,558 of NZ_VNXE01000020.1, read as the reverse complement.
GCCATCCATTCCCTGGTTTGGTAAAGCCGACAACCGTATCGCCGCCATTCAAGCGCGGGGAGAGTTGCGTGTGAGCACTATTCATACCCCACTGACTTATAACGAAATCAACGGGAAACCTTTTGGCCTGGATTACGAACTGGCGAAACAGTTTGCCGAGTACCTCGGCGTAAAACTGAAAGTGACCGTGCGGCAGAATATCAGCCAGCTGTTTGACGACCTCGATAACGGCAACGCCGATCTGCTGGCTGCAGGACTGGTTTATAACAGTGAGCGGGTAAAAAACTATCAGCCTGGCCCTACCTACTATTCCGTGTCACAACAACTGGTTTATAAAGTGGGTCAGTATCGCCCGCGTACGCTGGGCAATCTGACAGCGGAGCAACTTACCATCGCACCAGGCCATGTGGTGGTTAACGATCTCCAGACCCTGAAAGAAACAAAATTCCCGGAATTAAGCTGGAAGGTAGACGACAAAAAAGGCTCAGCAGAATTAATGGAAGATGTCATCGAAGGAAAACTCGATTACACCATTGCTGATTCTGTCGCCATCAGCCTGTTTCAGCGCGTTCACCCGGAACTCGCTGTAGCGCTTGATATCACCGACGAACAGCCGGTGACCTGGTTTAGCCGATTAGATGGCGATAATACCCTTTCTGCCGCTCTGCTCGACTTCTTCAACGAAATGAATGAAGACGGCACGCTGGCACGCATTGAAGAGAAATACCTGGGGCATGGCGATGATTTTGATTACGTCGATACGCGCACGTTTTTACGCGCCGTCGATACCGTACTGCCGCAGTTGAAACCGCTGTTTGAGAAGTACGCCGAAGAAATTGACTGGCGTTTGCTGGCCGCTATTGCTTATCAGGAATCGCACTGGGATGCACAGGCCACTTCCCCGACGGGTGTGCGTGGCATGATGATGTTAACCAAAAATACCGCGCAAAGCCTCGGCATTACGGATCGTACCGATGCCGAACAGAGCATCAGCGGCGGTGTGCGTTATTTGCAGGATATGATGAGTAAAGTGCCGGAAAGTGTGCCGGAGAACGAACGGATCTGGTTTGCCCTCGCCGCGTACAATATGGGCTATGCGCATATGCTGGATGCCCGCGCCCTGACGGCAAAAACTAAAGGTAATCCTGACAGTTGGGCTGACGTGAAACAGCGCCTGCCTTTACTTAGCCAGAAACCCTATTACAGCAAGCTGACTTACGGCTACGCACGTGGGCATGAAGCCTACGCTTATGTCGAAAATATTCGTAAGTATCAGATTAGCCTGGTGGGGTATCTGCAAGAGAAAGAGAAGCAGGCTACAGAAGCGGCGATACAACTGGCGCAGGATTATCCGGCAGTATCGCCAACGGAGCTGGGCAAAGAGAAATTTCCTTTTCTCTCGTTTCTTTCCCAGTCGTCATCAAACTATTTGACCCACTCTCCCTCTCTGCTGTTTTCCAGGAAAGGGAGTGAAGAGAAACAAAATTAATCCGTCGAGGATTGCGCTTTTTTCTGCGCTTTAATTTCCTGTCGGCGCATGCGAAAGAAGTCACTGAGCAACGCCGCGCACTCATCCGCCAGTATTCCTTCTGTAATTTCCACTCGGTGATTCATACCCGGATGGTGCAGCACATCCATTAAAGATCCCGCAGCGCCCGTTTTCGCATCACGCGCACCAAAGACCACGCGACCAATTCGACTGTGGATCATTGCTCCGGCACACATCACACATGGCTCAAGCGTGACATACAACGTGGCGTCGATCAGACGATAATTTTGCATCACCAGACCGCCCTGCCGCAGGGCCATGATTTCTGCATGTGCGGTGGGATCATGTCGACCAATCGGACGGTTCCAGCCTTCGCCGATTACCCGATTGTTATGCACTAATACCGCGCCGACCGGTACTTCCCGCTCATCCCAGGCACGCTTCGCCAGCGTCATTGCATGACGCATCCAGTATTCGTGGCTAAATTCGACTTCAGACAAAAAGAAAACTCCGGTTATAAAAGCGCGGCGCATTATACACGTACGCTATGCTTTACTCTATTCCAGTTGCTGGAGTTCACCACGCGGGGTTACCCGCCAGCGATGCTGGCAGAAATAAAGCAGCGGGTTGTCCTGATTACTGTCGCTATAGCCACTGTACAGCCGCAGCGGCGTGCCAATTTTGCGCTCCAGTTGTGCGACCTTTTCATGTCCCAGACAACGCATCGTCAATATCCAACCGCCATAACCCCGCTGGATCTGACTGGCAATAAGATTAACCCGCGGCAACCAGGGCGTATCATAATAAACCGCTTCAACCAGCGGCTGCGGAGAGCCTGTGATCAACCAAATATCCGCATCGGAACTTAACAGGTAGGTAGTCAAACGCTCCTGGACAAGCGGAAAAGCTGTAACATTGTCGCGAAACCAGTGCACAAAATCGGCCTGCAACGCCTGTAAACGCGCTTCACTGTGACCAAAAGTGCATCCCCAAAGAAGCAGACTCATCGGCCAGCGTGCTGCACGACCTTTTATCAATAACGCGATGGCAATGACCGGCAACAACGGCAGGACAAGTAATGCATTCAGCGGTTGGCGACGCAGTAAATAACGCATAAAACTGCCGAACATATCCTGCTGATGCAATGTTCCATCTAAGTCAAAAAACACCACACGACGCTCGTGAGTTGCCAAACCATACTCCTCTGGACTGAAACATCCTGATTAATCTTCGCTACTACATAGCCTAACAGATAGATCATCACTTTTCCGGCAACAATCGACTGCATCATGGCTATCTGGAATTTTTAATTCATGGCAATTAGCAGCAATGGAATATAAAATTCACTCGCGTGTGTTTCATATTGCCTGTTGTCGCCATAATTTCATCGCGAGGAAAGATATGAACGGCTTACTTCGTATCCGTCAGCGTTACCAGGGGCTTGCCCAGAGTGATAAAAAACTGGCGGACTATTTGCTACTACAACCTGATACGGCGCGCCATTTAAGCTCTCAGCAACTGGCCAACGAAGCCGGAGTCAGTCAGTCCAGCGTCGTGAAGTTCGCGCAAAAACTCGGCTATAAAGGTTTTCCGGCATTGAAGTTGGCGTTGAGTGAAGCGCTGGCAAGCCAGCCGGAATCCCCTTCTGTGCCCATTCATAACCAAATCCGTGGTGATGATCCGTTACGGCTGGTCGGCGAAAAACTGATTAAAGAAAATACTGCCGCCATGTACGCAACGCTAAACGTTAATAGTGAAGAGAAACTGCATGAAGGCGTGGCAATGTTGCGCTCTGCGCGGCGGATAATTCTGACCGGTATTGGCGCTTCGGGTCTGGTGGCGCAAAACTTTGCCTGGAAGCTGATGAAGATTGGCTTCAATGCCGCCGCAGTGCGCGATATGCATGCGCTACTCGCCACAGTCCAGGCGTCGTCCCCTGACGATCTGTTATTAGCCATTTCCTACACTGGTGTACGACGCGAGTTAAACCTGGCGGCAGATGAGATGCTGCGAGTGGGCGGAAAAGTGATGGCAATTACCGGCTTTACTCCCAATGCCCTGCAACAACGCGCTTCTCACTGCCTGTATACCATTGCCGAAGAACAAGCGACAAACAGTGCTGCAATCTCTGCTTGTCACGCTCAGGGAATGTTAACGGATTTACTGTTCATTGCGCTGATTCAGCAGGATCTGGAACTGGCACCAGAACGTATTCGTCATAGTGAAGCGCTGGTGAAAAAACTGGTTTGAGTAAAGAATGCGCGTATAATGCCCGCCCGGTTTGTGTTGTTTTGAGAGTTTCCTTATGGCGCTGTTAATCACTAAAAAATGCATCAATTGTGATATGTGTGAACCCGAATGCCCGAATGAGGCGATTTCGATGGGTGAACATATCTACGAGATTAACAGCGATAAGTGTACCGAATGCGTAGGCCACTACGAGACGCCCACCTGCCAGAAGGTGTGCCCGATCCCCAATACCATTGTGAAGGATCCACAACATGTCGAGACGGAAGAACAGTTGTGGGATAAATTTGTGCTAATGCACCACGCGGATAAGATTTAATATTTTGCTCTATGAGCAGGATATTGCTTATTTGCTCGTATAAAAGCGAAAGTTACATATTCATTTCCATGATGTCATTAATGAATATATTCATTAAATGAATTCCGATAATATATACGCCGACACTTACGTCTAATTATTAAAGGCGCGCCTGGCTGGTTAACCTGACGCGCCTTAAGTACGTTTCCTGGTGTTACAAGAACAGAAGGATCAGCTGTAAAACAGCAATGACGACTTTAATGACCCGTTTAATCAGGTATCGGCAATCAGTCATTCGTTTTTCCTTAAACAAGGAATGCAGCCGTTCAGATTAGCCCTTACATCTCCCCAAAACTGAACGTGCGAGTTATTGGAATCGAGTGCCGCACTCCACACCAGAGCTTTGACGACACCACTCGTTTCAATGGGGGAATTCAGTGGCATGGCGTAGAACACAGCAAAATATCCAATAACGACGCCGATTCTAATGTACTTATCAAAAAGCGGTCACGTTAATCTTTTCATCAATATCGATTTCTTCGTAAAGGCTCGAGTTTTTATGCTAAAGATTGCAAGTTGCTTGTACAGGATAACTAAATTGATCCATAATCATTTTTGTTGGAATCGTGTGCTGCACAAAATTAAAGTTGTAAAGTAAAACCCCCGTTCCTTACCAGTTCGGGGGTTTTACTTTTTAAAGAGAACGATATTATTTTAACTTTCGATAATTACCGTGGCACAAGCATAGTGGCGCTCATCTGCCAGCGTTACATGCATATTTACAACGCCGAGCTTTTCCGCCAGTTTTAATGCCTCGCCCCACAGTCGCAGCCGTGGCTTACCAAGCTCATCGTTAAATACTTCAAACTGATTAAACGCCAGACCATTGCGGATCCCGGTGCCAAACGCTTTTGCTGCGGCTTCTTTTACGGCAAAGCGTTTCGCCAGAAAACGCACCGGCTGGTGGTGCGTTTTCCAGATTGCCCATTCGTTATCGCTTAATACGCGGCGTGCCAGGCGCTCACCGGATCGGGCGATCACCGATTCAATGCGAGCGATCTCCACAATATCCGTACCTAAACCTAATATTGCCATTAGCCACGCGCTTCCAGCATCAAACGCTTCATTTCTGCCACCGCATCTTTCAGTCCGGTCATCACTGCACGACCAATAATGGCATGACCGATATTCAGTTCATGCATCTCAGGGATGGCGGCAATGGCTTTCACGTTGTGATAGGTCAGACCGTGACCAGCGTTAACTTTCAGACCGAGACTAGCGGCAAAGGTCGCGGCTTTGGCGATACGCGCCAGCTCTTGCGCCTGTTCGGCGTCAGTTTTGGCATCAGCATAGCAACCGGTGTGGATCTCGATAAACGGTGCGCCAACCTCTGCCGCGGCTTTGATCTGCTCTTCATCGGCGTCGATAAACAGAGAAACCAGGATCCCGGCCTCCGCCAGACGTTTGCAGGCATCGCGCATTTTTTCACGCTGCCCTGCGACGTCCAGGCCGCCTTCGGTTGTTACTTCCTGACGCTTTTCCGGTACCAGGCAGCAAAAATGCGGCTTTGTTTCAACGGCGATCGCCAGCATCTCTTCGGTCACCGCCATCTCCAGATTCATGCGGGTATCCAGCGTCTGACGCAGGATGCGCACGTCGCGGTCGGTAATGTGGCGACGATCTTCACGTAGATGCACGGTAATGCCATCCGCCCCCGCCTGCTCAGCAATAAACGCCGCCTGCACCGGATCCGGGTAAGCAGTACCACGTGCGTTACGCAGCGTTGCAATATGGTCAATGTTGACGCCTAACAGTAATTCAGCCATGACAATCCTCATCATTCATAATGTGTTTTCACCGTTCGCTTAGGCATAAACTGCCGGAACAGTTCCCTGCTCTTTAATGGTTTACCGCCAAGATACGGCTTAAGCGCCATGCGGGTAAAGCGTTTCGCGGCACGTAGTGTGTCTGCGTCAGGAAATTCCCGCGCGTTTAACGCTTTTAACTGCCTTCCAGTGAACGTTTTATTGTCGATAACGACGCTTGCGATAAACCCTTTTTCTTCGCGATAACGATACGTCATGGTGTCATCTACCGGCTCGCCGCTACCCGCACAATGGGTAAAATTGACGCCATAACCCAGATGACCGAGCAGTGCCAGTTCAAAGCGGCGCAGCGCGGGTTCTGGCGTACCAGTGGCACCTGCAAGAGACTGAATGCAGTGCAAGTAATCGAAAAAGAGTTCAGAGAAGCGCGTCTCGTATTCCAGCACGCGGGAGAGAAGTTCGTTAATGTACAAACCACTGTAAAGGGTGATACCGCTTAATGGCAGCGCCAGCGAGACAGCTTCGGCACTGCGCAGCGTTTTGACTTCGCCACGCCCGCCAAAACGTAGCAAGAGAGGGGTGAAAGGCTGTAATGCACCTTTCAGAGTAGAGCGTTTAGAGCGTGCGCCTTTGGCAACCAGACGCACGCGACCCGATTCCTCCGTGAAGACGTCCAGCATCAGGCTGGTTTCGCTCCACGGGCGACTATGCAATACGAATGCGCGCTGCCAGCCTTCCATCATACTCGTCGCCTTTCAAGTTGCAGGTGCCTTGGCTGCACCCGTTCACCCTGGTCACTTACTTTAGTAAGCTCCCAGGGATTCACGGTCTTGCCGCCTTCCTGCACCTCGAAAGTCATAGAGTATGCTAATTAAAGATCGTCAACGTAACCGAGACTGCGCAGTGCGCGTTCGTCGTCGGCCCAGCCAGATTTCACTTTTACCCACAGTTCAAGGTGGACAGGCGCTTCGAACATTTCCTGCATGTCTTTACGCGCTTCAATCCCGATGGTTTTGATCTTGGCCCCTTTGTTGCCAATAACCATCTTCTTCTGCCCTTCACGCTCAACGAGAATCAAACCGTTGATGTCATAACCACCGCGTTCGTTAGAGACGAAACGTTCGATCTCCACGGTCACGGAGTACGGCAGTTCAGCGCCGAGGAAACGCATCAGTTTTTCGCGGATGATTTCAGACGCCATAAAACGCTGTGAGCGATCGGTGATGTAATCTTCCGGGAAGTGATGGGTCGCTTCAGGCAGATGCTTACGCACGATTGCCGCGATAGTGTCGACATTCAGCCCGGTTTCGGCAGAGATCGGCACGATATCGAGGAAGTTCATCTGGCTTGCCAGGAACTGTAAATGCGGCAGCAGATCGGCTTTTTCCTGCACGTTATCCACTTTGTTCACCGCGAGGATTACCGGCGCTTTGCCATCGCGCAGTTTGTTGAGCACCATTTCATCGTCCGGCGTCCAGCGGGTGCCTTCAACGACAAAAATCACCAGCTCAACGTCGCCAATGGAGCTGCTCGCCGCTTTGTTCATCAGGCGGTTAATGGCGCGTTTTTCTTCCATATGCAGGCCTGGGGTATCGACGTAGATCGCCTGATACGCGCCTTCAGTATGGATCCCCACAATGCGGTGACGAGTTGTCTGCGCCTTGCGGGAGGTGATGGAGATTTTCTGCCCCAACAATTTATTCAACAATGTGGATTTGCCAACGTTCGGACGTCCGACGATAGCAATAAATCCGCAGTAACTTTTATCGTTGCTCATTCCAGCTCCAGTTTTTTCAACGCCTGTTCGGCGGCAGCCTGCTCAGCCTTACGACGGCTTGAACCTGTGCCTACCACCGGTTCACTCAGGCCGCTGACCTGGCAGTGGATAGTAAATTCCTGATCGTGCGCTTCGCCACGTACCTGGACGACCAGATAAGTCGGCAGCGGCAGATGGCGACCCTGCAAATATTCTTGCAAGCGCGTTTTCGGATCTTTTTGTTTGTCACCTGGGCTAATTTCGTCCAGACGGGTTTGATACCAGTTAAGGATTAATTTCTCGACGGTTTGAATATCACTGTCGAGGAATACGCCACCAATTAATGCTTCGACGGTGTCGGCGAGAATTGACTCACGACGAAATCCACCGCTTTTAAGTTCACCTGGCCCTAAACGTAAGCACTCGCCTAACTCAAATTCGCGCGCCAGTTCTGCCAGCGTATTGCCACGGACCAGCGTGGCGCGCATCCGGCTCATATCGCCTTCATCCACACGAGGGAAACGGTGATAAAGCGCATTGGCGATAACGTAGCTCAGAATAGAGTCGCCTAAAAATTCTAAACGCTCGTTATGTTTGCTGCTGGCACTACGATGGGTTAATGCCTGCTGCAACAGTTCCTGATGATTAAAAGTGTAGCCCAGCTTCCTTTGAAGCCGATTAATTACGATGGGGTTCATGCGATACCAATAAATAAATGCGTCAACAATTCAGCACACGAAACAGACCTGATATACATGGCTCTACTAACTGCTTCGCTGCAGTTTCAGTTTACCGGTATATGGGGACCAACGCTGTTTCGTGTGCCGTGGCAACCTGGAGGTGCCAACCTTAAACTTCGGGGGAATATTCTATACACAACGACGGGGGATGTCGTTAGCCACGGGGGATTTATCTCATAAATAATTCACGTTGTCGCCATAACGGCGACAACGTGAACGAAGATAAGCTATTAATGGATGCCGCCAATACGACTTAAGCGCACACCAGTCGGCCATTCGCCTTCTTGCTTATCGAAACTCATCCAGATAGCCGTTGCCCGACCGACCAGATTCGCTTCCGGCACAAAGCCCCAGTAACGGCTGTCCGCGCTGTTGTCACGGTTGTCACCCATCATGAAGTATTGGCCCGGTGGAACAATCCAGGTTGCCAGTTGTTGCCCTGGCTGCTGGTAATACATCCCCACCTGATCCTGCGCAATCGGCACTGTCAAAATACGGTGCGTCACATCACCCAGAGTCTCTTTACGCTCGGAAAGACGAATTCCATTTTCTTTGGTTTCGTTTTTCGGCACTTCAAAGAATCCGCTGGTTGCTTCCCCACCATTACGGCGCGAGAAGGTCTGAACGAAATCGCTGGGTTCCACGTTTGAGTAGGTAACCGGCAGCGCGTTTTCACACGCCTGACCGGAACTGCATCCCGGCTGAATCGTCAGCTCTTTTGAAACCGGATCGTAAGTGACTTTATCGCCCGGTAAACCCACCGCACGCTTGATGTAATCAAGCTTTGGATCTTCCGGGTATTTAAAGACCACGATATCGCCACGTTTCGGATGACCGGTTTCGATCAGCGTTTTCTGGTAGATAGGATCTTTAATGCCGTAAGCAAACTTTTCTACCAGAATAAAGTCACCGATTAACAGAGTCGGCATCATCGAACCTGACGGGATCTGGAACGGTTCATAAATAAACGAACGCACAATCAATACGATAGCCAGTACCGGAAAAACAGAAGCACCGGTTTCCAGCCAGCCAGGCTTCGGCGCAACCTTTTTCAGTGTTGCTTTATCCAGTGAGTCACCGGCAGCCGCCTGCGCCGCTGCCTGACGTTCCCGTCGCTTAGGTGCGAAAAAGAATTTATCCACGCACCATAAAATGCCCGTCACCAGTGTGGCAATCACCAGAATGAGGGCAAACATATTCGCCATGCCAACTCCTAAGGGTTATTTGTTGTCTTTGCCGACGTGCAGAATGGCGAGGAACGCTTCCTGCGGCAGCTCGACGTTACCGATCTGCTTCATGCGTTTCTTACCTTCTTTCTGCTTCTGCAGCAGCTTTTTCTTACGGCTGATATCGCCACCATAACATTTAGCCAGTACGTTTTTACGCAGCTGTTTCACGGTGGAGCGCGCAATGATGTGCGTACCAATCGCTGCCTGAATGGCAATATCAAACTGCTGGCGTGGGATCAGATCCTTCATCTTTTCCACCAGCTCGCGACCACGGTTTTGCGAATTATCACGGTGGGTGATCAGCGCCAGCGCATCAACACGTTCACCGTTGATTAATACGTCTACACGTACCATGTCGGACGCCTGGAAGCGTTTGAAGTTGTAATCCAGAGACGCATAACCACGAGAGGTAGATTTCAGGCGATCGAAGAAGTCGAGCACCACTTCAGCCATCGGGATCTCGTAGGTCAACGCTACCTGGTTACCGTGGTAAACCATGTTGGTTTGTACGCCACGTTTTTCTACGCACAGCGTAATAACGTTACCGAGATATGCCTGCGGCAATAGCATGTGACACTCTGCAATCGGCTCGCGCAGTTCGTAGATGTTATTTACCGCTGGCAGCTTCGATGGGCTGTCGACGTAAATAACTTCTCTTGACGTAGTTTCAACTTCATACACTACGGTCGGCGCCGTGGTGATCAGATCCAGATCGTATTCACGTTCCAGACGTTCCTGAATGATCTCCATGTGCAGCAGGCCGAGGAAGCCGCAGCGGAAACCAAAGCCCAACGCGCTGGAGCTTTCCGGCTCATAGAACAGTGAGGCATCATTCAGGCTGAGTTTGCCCAGCGCGTCACGGAAGGCTTCATAGTCGTCAGAGCTTACCGGGAACAAGCCTGCGTAAACCTGCGGTTTGACTTTCTTAAAGCCAGGCAGCGCCTTTTCTGCCGGATTACGCGCCAGTGTTAAGGTATCGCCTACCGGTGCACCGTGGATGTCTTTGATCGCACATACCAACCAGCCAACTTCACCGCATTTCAGTTCAGTGCGGTCAACCTGCTTCGGCGTGAAAATACCCAGACGGTCGGCGTTATAGGTCTGCCCGGTACTCATGACTTTCACTTTGTCGCCCTTACGCAGGGTGCCGTTTTTAATACGGATAAGTGAAACAACGCCCAGGTAGTTGTCGAACCAGGAGTCGATAATTAGCGCCTGTAACGGGCCTTCCGGATCGCCTTCCGGCGGCGGAATATCGCGCACCAGACGTTCGAGAACGTCCTGCACACCAACGCCGGTTTTCGCTGAGCAGCGCACTGCGTCGGTGGCGTCGATACCAACGATATCTTCAATTTCTTCTGCTACGCGTTCAGGATCAGCTGCCGGCAGGTCAATCTTGTTCAGTACCGGCACTACTTCGAGATCCATTTCCATCGCGGTGTAGCAGTTTGCCAGGGTTTGCGCTTCTACGCCCTGCCCGGCGTCGACCACCAGCAATGCACCCTCACAGGCAGCCAGCGAACGGGAAACTTCATAGGAGAAGTCTACGTGGCCCGGGGTGTCGATAAAGTTAAGCTGATAGGTTTCGCCGTCAGACGCTTTGTAATCCAGCGTCACGCTTTGCGCTTTGATGGTAATGCCACGCTCACGCTCAAGATCCATGGAATCGAGAACCTGCGCCTCCATTTCACGGTCAGACAGGCCACCGCAGATCTGGATAATACGGTCAGACAGCGTCGATTTACCGTGGTCAATGTGAGCTATGATCGAAAAGTTACGTATATTCTTCATAAAGTATGATTATTGTGCCTTAATGCCCGGTTAACCAGGCTTTTAGAAGTCGCTGTTCTGAGCTTAACGTCTGTATTAATAGAAACGCCGCATTCTACACTACAACATTGAGGCGAGGAAATGTTCATACGGTATGGATTGTGGTATCTGGAAACGTCCTCGCATTTGTTATGCAAAATGCAACAAAGCCAGTGAAATCACTGGCTCGCGTCTTCCGAAGATGTTTCAAATCGCACAAGGCCTGGCGGCAATGCCACGCTTAAGATGATCGGTTGCCATTCCGCCCGGGCAGCAAACTTTCGCGAGTAGCCGCGTGCAATCAGGAATCCACCAACGCCGCCGAGAATCGCACCGCATAATGCTGCAAGATCTGAAGCAAAGAGTAGCTGAAATAACGAAGCGATGAGGAATAATCCCACCAACGGCGACATATAAACCAGTAATGCGGAGCTAAGCAGGCTGCCTTCGGTGATTCCTAATTCCACTTTTTGCCCCGGCACTAACGGTTCATCACAGGGTACGACAATGGTATGCGTGGTTTGTGGGCCAAGTTTATTCAGCACGCGGCTACCGCAACCGACACGGGAAGCACAGCTGCTGCATGAGGCTTTAACATCACAACTGACCAGCGCCTGCCCGTTTTGCCAGGAGACGACAGTAGCCCACTCTTTGATCATTGAGCTGCCCCAAACTTAATATTCTCGGCAATGCGTTTCGCCGTTTGTGGCGGCAGTTCGCCGACAATGGTGATTTCGGCGTTATCACGTACGCTTGTACTGACGGTTCTGCGTCCGGTGCGCAACATCTGATCGGTGCTCGATGGCGTAGCGCGGTTAACGTTTACCGAGAAGCTGAATAATCCGTCGGAATAGAGACGTGATTCGATAGGCATGTTGTCCATCGTCGGTAACGGACGTCGGCTGCTGGAAACCTCACTAAACCCCTGTGGCAACCAGGTTGGCGTCCAGCTGAATTTAGCTTTTTCACCTACAGGAACAGAAAGCAGCGGCGGCAGATTTGCTTTCGCCAGCGTCTGCATACTGCTACTGATATCCTGATTAACGTTAAAAGCAATCACGCGAAATTGTTCCAGCGTTTCACCATCGCGATCAAGGAGATCAACCCGCATCGGTAATTTCGATTCGGTGTCCATCCACACGATGTAGCTGTAGCGTGTGCCATCACGGGCCACCACGCGAATGACTTCGCAAAGACGATCAGCAATACGCGTGCGTCCCACGGAGATAAAGTCGTAGTAAGGAGAAAGGCGTTTGAAATCGGTATAGATGAGCGATGGCAGAGAATCAACAATGTAATCGCCATTAAGCGTGAACGGTTCAAGGCCCGGTTCAAAGTAGCTGATTTCATTGCCGCGCTGTACCACTTCCCGGCGCGGGCCATCCATTTGCAACAATTGTGCAAGAGGACGGTTATCGAGGCGTGCATGTCGATAACGCAGAGACTCAACACCCTGTTTATTGATGCTGATGAATGACAGCTCGTAATTCAGTGACTGACTGGCCAGGTTCATCTGCTGTAATAACGCCCCGGACGCGGGAGTGGCCGAGGCGTTAGCAGAGAATAACAGGCTACCTGTCACTAATGACATGGCAAACCAAAGTTGCTTCATTACTGCGATTGCGTTCCTAAAGTTTGAATTCCTGGCACCTGTACAGCGGCTTGCTGTGTTTGGGCCTGCTCAAACTGAAGCTGTTCAGAGTGGAGTCGACGTTGCAGTTCGTAATCCTGCAACATTGCATTAATGCGACGACGCTGCTCCTGTACCTGCTGCTGTTGACCATTGTTTGCAGTCGCTTCAGAAGGTACTCCCAGGCTAACCGGGCTGGCTTTACCCATCATCGGCAGTGTATTAAATACTGGCGTTTCGGGCTGCTGGGACGTTTCAGATTGCCCATTATAGTGCTGGACGCCAACGATAACTGCAAGCGATACGCATGCTGCTACGCCCATTTGGGTAAGCTGTGCCGCCCACGGACGAACTTTCTGCCAGAATGGCATTTTCTGCCATTGATGCGGCGCAGGCTGGGCTTCCGGGATCAGTGTCGCCGGTTGACGTACTGGCTCTTCTTCAATGGCGGCCATTACGCGTGAAGAGATATCGAAATGGAGCACCTCGGGAGTATCACCCCGCATTGAGTCACGGATTAAGTGATAGCTTTCCCAGGTTTTCTGCATTTCTGGGTTATGAGCCAGTTCGTTAAGCAGCTCACTATCCAGCGTTTCGCCATCCATTAAAGCGGAAAGTTGTTCTTTCTGCATGCCTAATACCCTTATCCAGTATCCCGCTATCGTCAACGCCTGATAAGCGGTTGAACTTTGTTATCAATAGCTTCCCTCGCTCGGAAGATACGTGAACGCACCGTACCTACCGGACAATCCATGATAGCGGCTATCTCTTCATAGCTCAGGCCATCCAGCTCCCGCAAGGTTATTGCCATGCGTAAATCTTCCGGGAGGGACTCAATAGTTCGGAAAACTATCTGTCTCAGTTCTTCTGACAACATTAAGTTCTCAGGGTTCGAAATTTCTTTCAACGCGCCGCCACTTTCGAAGTTTTCAGCTTCAATGGCATCCACATCACTGGAAGGTGGACGACGCCCCTGAGCAACCAGGTAATTTTTCGCTGTATTTACAGCAATCCGATACAGCCATGTATAAAAAGCGCTATCTCCCCGGAACGAATCCAGCGCACGATAGGCTTTAATAAAAGCTTCTTGTACCACATCGGGAACATCACCCGACGGCACATAGCGGGAAACCAGACTCGCCACTTTATGCTGATAGCGCACTACCAGTAAGTTAAAGGCTTTCTGATCTCCCTTCTGGACCCGTTCAACCAGGACCTGGTCCGTTAACTGCTCGCTCATCCGAGGTAAAGTCTCCCCAAACCAAATTTCCACGCGCTATCGAAACGCCACTCCATTAGCTGCAATTTGAGCAAGCAAAGGGTTAGAGTGTCTCGTTTTTGTAAAGTTCCGTAACGCATCTGTTTTTGTTTGTCATGCTGTAGACGGATCATTATCTATCATTATAAGTCTACAGAATCTGAACATCGCATTATCTGTGTAGAAATGCCCATTTAACTGCCTGAAGAGTAACCCAACGGCCTTTTTATTTCACCACCTAATCCTTCGCCAGCCAGTAACTTCTCGTTTTCTCGTCGCCGTGATTCGGTCTGTTTAGCCTCTGTAACAAAAATTAAAATAGCAGGTGTTTAATCGCACAACATGATGCTATGCTGACCAAACCGTGTTTAGTAAATTAAACAAAGAAAATGAATACTCTCCCTGAACATTCATGTGACGTGTTGATTATCGGTAGCGGCGCTGCCGGGCTTTCACTGGCGCTACGTCTGGCTGATCGGCATCATGTCATCGTTCTAAGTAAAGGCCCAGTCACGGAAGGTTCAACATTTTATGCCCAGGGCGGAATTGCCGCCGTGTTTGATGAAACTGACAGCATTGATTCGCATGTGGAAGACACAATGATAGCCGGTGCTGGTATTTGTGATCGCCATGCAGTTGAATTTGTCGCCAGCAATGCGCGTTCCTGTGTGCAATGGTTAATCGACCAGGGGGTGTTGTTTGATACCCACGTTCAATCGAATGGCGAAGAAAGTTACCATTTGACCCGTGAAGGTGGACATAGTCACCGACGAATTCTTCATGCTGCGGACGCCACCGGTAAAGAAGTAGAAACCACACTAGTGAGCAAGGCGCAGAACCATCCGAATATTCGCGTGCTGGAGCGCAGCAACGCGGTTGATCTGATTATTTCTGACAAAATTGGCCTGTCGGGCACGCGACGTGTTGTTGGCGCGTGGGTATGGAACCGAAATAAAGAAACGGTGGAAACCTGCCACGCAAAAGCAGTGGTGCTGGCAACCGGCGGTGCGTCAAAAGTTTACCAGTACACTACCAATCCGGATATTTCTTCTGGCGATGGTATTGCTATGGCGTGGCGCGCGGGCTGCCGGGTCGCCAATCTCGAATTTAATCAGTTTCACCCTACCGCGCTCTATCACCCACAGGCACGAAATTTCCTGTTAACGGAAGCACTGCGCGGCGAAGGTGCTTATCTCAAGCGCCCGGATGGCACGCGTTTTATGCCCGATTTCGATGAGCGCGGCGAACTGGCCCCGCGCGATATTGTCGCCCGCGCTATTGATCATGAAATGAAACGCCTCGGTGCGGATTGTATGTATCTCGACATCAGCCATAAGCCTGCCGATTTTATTCGCCAGCATTTCCCGATGATCTATGAAAAGTTGCTCGGGCTGGGGATAGATCTCACGAAAGACCCTGTGCCGATTGTGCCTGCTGCACATTATACCTGCGGTGGTGTAATGGTTGATGATCATGGGCGTACGGACGTCGAAGGTTTGTACGCCATTGGCGAAGTGAGTTATACCGGATTACACGGCGCTAACCGCATGGCCTCAAATTCATTACTGGAGTGTCTGGTTTACGGCTGGTCGGCGGCGGAGGATATTACCAGGCGTATGCCTTATGCCCACGGCGTCAGTACGTTACCGCCATGGGATGAAAGCCGCGTTGAGAACCCAGACGAGCTGGTGGTGATTCAACATAACTGGCACGAGTTACGTCTGTTTATGTGGGATTACGTTGGCATTGTGCGCACAACGAAGCGCCTGGAACGCGCCCTGCGGCGGATCAATATGCTTCAGCAGGAAATAGACGAATATTACGCCCATTTCCGCGTATCAAATAATTTGCTGGAGCTGCGTAATCTGGTACAGGTTGCCGAGTTGATTGTTCGCTGTGCGATGGTGCGCAAGGAGAGCCGGGGGCTGCATTTCACGCTGGATTACCCGGAGTTGCTCACTCACTCTGGCCCATCGATCCTTTCCCCCGACAACCTTTACATAAACAAATAAAAAGCCTGGGTCAGCGCAGTGTACGCTTCGGAATAGCTCTGGTCTGGCCCACGAATCACTAAGCGATCGCTATAGCATTCTCCCGCCTGTGGGGAGAATGCCAGCAGCACCCGATGCGGCTGTCGCGTTTCGTTTTCCGCCACATCCGTCCGTAAACGTAAATGCCAGCCCATTCTTAATGCCAGTTCAGTAAAACCATTACCAATCTGCTCTGGCAACACCACGCAAAAAAATCCCTCTTCAGTAATGCACTCCGCCGCGCAGGTTAGCAACGATTGATGATCAAGCGTAGTGGTATAGCGTGCCTGTTCCCTCTGCGGCGTAGCGCACTCAACGCCCTGCTGATAATAAGGCGGGTTACTGATGATTAAATCAAAGCGTGCTGTCTGCTGTGTGATCCACTGCTGAATATCCGCCGGATAGATATTAATCCGCTCTGCCCACGGGGACTGGTTGATATTTTCCTGCGCCTGAGTCGCAGCTTCACTTTCCAGTTCAACGGCATCAATCATCACGCTGTCATCGGTTCGCTGCGCCAGCATTAATGCCAGCAACCCGCTACCCGCGCCGATATCAAGGCAACGTTTTACCCCAGCCACCGGTGCCCATGCGCCCAGCAAAATGCCATCCGTTCCCACTTTCATCGCACAGCGATCGTGAGCAACAAAAAACTGTTTAAAAGTAAATCCATTACGACGAAGCACGGATGTAGACTGTGACATGAAAATAAAACCTTGCAGGAAAAACGGCGATAGCACCGGGTGTGAACAATACCCGAGAAGCGATATCCATACAAACAGATGAAGATTGCAGCCGTAACGTCTATAATCAGCGCCCCACACAGAGGTAGAACATGACTGTAACGACTTTTTCCGAACTTGAACTCGACGAAAGCCTGCTGGAAGCCCTCCAGGATAAAGGTTTCACTCGCCCGACCGCCATTCAGGCTGCCGCCATTCCGCCTGCGCTCGATGGCCGTGATGTACTCGGTTCTGCGCCGACAGGCACCGGTAAAACGGCGGCGTATCTGCTGCCAGCGTTGCAGCACCTGCTCGATTTTCCCCGTAAGAAATCCGGTCCGCCGCGTATTTTGATCCTCACCCCGACTCGCGAATTGGCGATGCAGGTGGCCGATCATGCCCGCGAACTGGCGAAACATACGCATCTGGATATCGCCACCATCACCGGCGGCGTAGCCTATATGAACCACGCGGAAGTATTCAGCGAAAACCAGGATATCGTGGTTGCCACGACCGGACGTCTGCTGCAATACATAAAAGAAGAGAACTTCGATTGCCGCGCGGTTGAAACGCTGATCCTCGACGAAGCAGACCGTATGCTGGATATGGGTTTTGCTCAGGATATCGAACATATTGCAGGCGAAACGCGCTGGCGTAAACAGACCCTGCTCTTCTCGGCAACGCTTGAAGGCGATGCCATTCAGGATTTTGCCGAGCGTCTGCTTGAAGATCCGGTGGAAGTTTCTGCGAATCCATCCACCCGTGAGCGCAAAAAAATTCATCAGTGGTATTACCGCGCCGATGACCTGGAACATAAAACCGCATTACTGGTGCATCTGTTAAAACAACCGGAAGCGACCCGCTCAATTGTATTTGTGCGTAAGCGTGAGCGTGTGCATGAACTGGCAAACTGGTTGCGCGAAGCGGGCATCAACAACTGCTATCTCGAAGGTGAGATGGTACAAGGCAAGCGTAACGAAGCGATCAAGCGTCTGACCGAAGGTCGCGTAAACGTACTGGTTGCCACCGATGTTGCCGCGCGCGGTATCGACATTCCGGATGTCAGCCATGTCTTTAACTTCGATATGCCACGCAGTGGCGATACTTATTTACACCGTATCGGACGTACTGCTCGCGCTGGTCGTAAGGGAACCGCGATTTCACTGGTTGAAGCTCATGACCATCTGCTGCTGGGCAAAGTAGGCCGCTATATTGAAGAGCCAATTAAAGCTCGCGTTATTGATGAGTTACGCCCGAAAACGCGTGCGCCAAGCGAAAAGCAGACCGGCAAGCCATCGAAGAAAGTACTGGCAAAACGCGCCGAGAAGAAAAAGGCTAAAGAGAAAGAGAAGCCACGGGTGAAAAAACGCCATCGCGATACCAAAAATATTGGTAAGCGACGCAAACCAAGCGGAACAGGCGTACCACCGCAAACGACAGAAGAGTGATCTTAATTCCGGGTTTAAGCCCGGAATTAAAAGTGCTGGCAAACGCAAAACTGCCTGATGCGCTACGCTTATCAGGCCTACATGGCTCATGCAATATATTGAATTTGCACGATCTTGTAGGCCGGATAAGGCGTTCACGCCGCATCCGGCATGAACAAAACGCACTTCGTCGACAAGTTGGGTGCCGGGTTTAAGCCCGGCATTATTTTTATCCCGGCAAAAAACACTCTTCAACACACTGAATAAAAGTGTGCATCGCCGGGCTAACCGCTTTCCCGGCATGGTGTGCGCACATTGCCGTAATGGTCTGCGACTGTTCGCCAAAAGGCAATTCGATTAATTCTCCGCACTCCAACTCTTTTGCCACCGCAAAACGCGGCAGATAGCTAACTCCGATATTCGCCGCGACACAACGCTTTATGCTTTCGATACTTATAAGCTCAATGGTATTTTCCACCGTGATCCGCCGCTGGCGCAGCGTGCTCTCAAATATCTGCCGGAAGACACATTGCGGTTCGTTGATAATAAAACTACAGGCGTTATGTCTTCCCGGCTGGGTAAAATCGATATCTGCAATTTGCGGTGAAGCCACCAGCACCAGCGATTGTTCACCCAATTCTCGTCGATTCAGAGCATCATCATTTCCTACGCGATAAAAAACACCGACGTCGGCCTCATCATTCAGTAGAGCATCACGGATCACGTAACAGTTCAGCGACTGCAGTGATAAACGCACTTTTGGTGCACGTTGCCGAAAACGCTGCAACACCTGCGGCATTCGGTAAGAGAGCAGCGTTTCGCCTGAAACAACGCGCAGTTCTCCGTCCGGATCAGACTCTTTTTTGGCAGCCTCACGAAGCGTATCCATCACTCTGGTGAGTTCATAGATGTGCGGCAGCAACTTTTTGCCTTCGCGAGTGAGGCACATCCGTCGGCCAATTTTCTCAAACAATTGTACTGAGAACTCCTGTTCAAGCTGCTGAATATGAAAAGTCACCGTCGATTGTGTGCAACACAATTTTTGCGAAGCTCGCAAAAAGGAACCCTCTTCCACCACGGTTTTAAGCGTAATAAAACGGCGCAGATCCATAACTCCAAACCTATCGAAAATATCGAATTTAGAATGTGAAAACATTCATTTTTTTAAATGTTTTGTGTCGGGTACTGTCTACCAAAACAGAGGAGATAACAAGTGACACCGACCCTTTTAAGTGCTTTTTGGACCTACACCCTGATTACCGCCCTGACGCCAGGACCAAACAATATACTCGCTCTTAGCTCTGCCACGTCGCATGGATTTCGTCGGAGTACCCACGTGCTGGCAGGGATGAGTCTGGGATTTTTGATTGTGATGTTACTGTGTGCAGGAATTTCATTTTCACTGGCTGTTATTGACCCAGCAGCGGTGCACCTTTTGAGTTGGGCAGGAGCGGCATATATTGTCTGGCTGGCGTGGAAAATCGCTACCAGTCCAACCAAGGAAGACGGACTTCAGGCCAAACCGATCAGCTTCTGGGCCAGCTTTGCTTTGCAGTTTGTGAACGTCAAAATTATTTTGTACGGCATTACAGCACTGTCGACATTTATCCTGCCACAAACGCAGGCGTTAAGCTGGGTGATTGGCGTCAGCGTTTTGCTGGCAATGATTGGGACCTTTGGCAATGTGTGCTGGGCGCTGGCGGGGCATCTGTTTCAGCGATTGTTTCGCCAGTATGGTCGCCAGTTAAATATCGTGCTGGCGTTGTTGCTGGTCTATTGCGCGGTGCGCATTTTCTGTTAATGAAAAAAAGCGGAAGAGGTCGCCCTCTTCCGCTTAGTAACTTGCTACTTAAACCTTACAGGCTTTCAGTAAAGGTACGAGCGATAACATCGCGCTGCTGTTCCGGAGTCAGAGAGTTAAAGCGAACTGCATAACCGGATACACGGATGGTCAGCTGCGGATATTTTTCCGGATGCTTAACTGCATCTTCCAGAGTTTCACGACGCAGAACGTTTACGTTCAGGTGCTGACCACCTTCAACGCGAACTTCTGGTTTAACTTCTACTGGAACTTCACGGTATTCAATGTCACCCAGTTTGCTTACTGCAACCACTTCGTCTTCTGCAAAACCTGCTTTCGCAACGATGCAACGCGCTTCGCCTTTTTCGCTGTCCAGCAGCCAGAAAGAGTTCAGCAGATCGTCATTAGCAGCTTTAGTAATCTGGATACCTGTAATCATGTGATGCCTCCCCGGCAAAATTATTTGATTTGATTAGCCTGTCGCGGCCAATTGGTAAAACCATTGTTGCTTGAGTGTATATATACTCCTCAAACACCCTTGATTCTTTGATTTAAATCAATAAAAACCA
Source organism: Escherichia sp. HH41S (assembly GCF_009820115.1). Lineage (NCBI taxonomy): Bacteria > Pseudomonadati > Pseudomonadota > Gammaproteobacteria > Enterobacterales > Enterobacteriaceae > Escherichia > Escherichia sp. HH41S. Next base: position 12,727 of record NZ_VNXE01000020.1, on the reverse strand, counting down.
CACATCAAGTGTGGTCGCAAATGGATTTTATTGTTTTACATCAACTTATGCAGGTGTGAAATTTTACCAATTTACATTTTTTTGCACTCGTTTAAGTCTAAAAAATGAGCATGATTTTGTTCTGTAGAAAGAAGCAGTTAAGCTAGGCGGATTGAAGATTCGCGGGAGAGCGAGATGGCAAACGAATTAACCTGGCATGACGTGCTGGCTGAAGAGAAGCAGCAACCCTATTTTCTTAATACCCTACAGACCGTCGCCAGCGAGCGGCAGGCCGGCGTCACTATCTATCCGCCACAAAAGGATGTCTTTAACGCGTTCCGCTTTACAGAGTTGGGTGACGTTAAAGTGGTGATTCTCGGCCAGGATCCTTATCACGGACCGGGACAGGCGCATGGTCTGGCATTTTCCGTTCGCCCCGGCATTGCGACACCGCCGTCACTGCTGAATATGTATAAAGAGCTGGAAAATACTATTCCCGGTTTCACCCGCCCTAATCATGGTTATCTTGAAAGCTGGGCGCGTCAGGGCGTTCTGCTACTCAATACTGTGTTGACGGTTCGCGCAGGTCAGGCGCATTCCCACGCTAGCCTCGGCTGGGAGACCTTCACCGATAAAGTCATCAGCCTGATCAACCAGCATCGCGAAGGCGTGGTGTTTTTGTTGTGGGGATCACATGCACAGAAGAAAGGGGCGATTATTGATAAACAACGCCATCACATACTGAAAGCGCCGCATCCATCACCGCTTTCGGCGCATCGTGGGTTCTTTGGCTGCAACCATTTTGTGCTGGCAAATCAGTGGCTGGAACAACGTGGCGAGAAACCGATTGACTGGATGCCAGTATTACCGGCAGAAAGTGAGTAAATTTGCAGGAAAACGCCGGATGGCAGCGTTGCCACCCGGCTGATTTATCAGGCTTTATTCTGACGCCACCATTCACCAAGCAAAACGCCGGTTGCAACAGAGATATTTAGCCCGGCAACGTTGCCCGTACCATCAATCTTCACGCGCAAATCGTTCGGATCGCGTGCGGCATCCGGTAACCCTTCATATTCCTGACCCAGCACTAGCACCATTTTCTCTGGCAGACTGGTTTTGAACAGCGGTTTACCCTGCTCGCTGGAGGTGGTCACTACGGTGTAACCCGCCTGGCGGAAGTCATCCAGCACGTTAACAATGTTGTCGCCAGTAATCGGCTGAACATGCTCTGCACCGCCTTCTGCGGTACGGATAGCCGCACCGGATTCCAGCAACGCCGCATCCTGCACCACGACGCCTTTCACGCCGAAGTGCGCGCAACTGCGCATCATGCCACCCAAGTTATGCGGGTTAGATTCGTTTTCCAGTGCCAGTACACAATCCTGCGCACCTGCCTGACTTACCCACTGCTGCACGGTTGTACCGTTACGCTTTTTGATCAGGAAGCAAACGCCGCCGTGATGTTCCGTGCCTGACGCTTTGGTCAGTTCCGCTTCATCCACCACATGATACGCTTTGCGGTTTGCCGCCATCCAGCGCAATGCTTCTTTAAAACGTGGCGTTACGCTCTGAATAAACCAGGCGCGAACAATCGCTTCGGGGCGGCTCTGGAACAGTGCCTGACAGGCGTTTTCGCCGTAGACGCGGGTTTCTTCCGCACGCTGACGACGCAACACTTCCGGATCAATAAAACTTTTACCACTGATGCCACCGTGATCGGCCTTTTCCGGCGTCTCATCACCCGGCGCGCGGGAAACCGTGCGCCACGGAGACTCTTCCCACTTGCGGTCACGGGGCTGACTTTGTTTGTCATCGCGGGCGGGGCGACGGCCACCGTCGGCACGAGATTTTCCTGGACGCCCGCCCCCTTTCCCGGTACGCGGGTTATGGGTACGTTTATCAGAATCATCATCACTGCGGACATACATCACTTTGACCTTGCCGCTTTTACCTTTCATCTCATCGTTCATGCTTTTCTCCACCAGCGCTGCGCGAAGCGCGCAGATTACCCGAAGTGCGCGCGGTTCGCCATGATTTCGTACCAAAGCCTGCGACTATCATACCTATTGAATAAAACAGATTGTTGTCTGGAACAATGTCCCCGATAATATGTAACATATTAGAAACATACCGGCGTCGTTGCCGATAAGTCTCCTTACTCATCCCGAGGTTAGTTATGAATACCGTTTGTACCCATTGTCAGGCCATCAATCGCATTCCCGACGATCGGATCGAAGATGCGGCAAAATGCGGACGCTGCGGTCACGACTTATTTGACGGAGAGGTGATTAATGCGACCGGTGAAACGCTCGATAAATTGCTGAAAGATGATCTGCCTGTGGTGATCGACTTCTGGGCGCCGTGGTGCGGCCCCTGCCGTAATTTCGCACCAATTTTTGAAGATGTTGCGCAAGAACGTAGCGGTAAAGTGCGCTTTGTGAAAGTGAATACCGAAGCTGAACGTGAATTAAGCAGCCGCTTTGGTATTCGTAGCATTCCGACAATCATGATTTTCAAAAACGGTCAGGTTGTCGACATGCTTAATGGCGCAGTACCAAAAGCACCTTTCGATAGCTGGCTGAACGAATCGCTTTAATCTTGTCGGGGTGCATCTTGTGCCCCGTTTTCTCCTCTGCGACAATGGCGTTTTTTCGACGCTCTCTTATGACCGAAAACGCTGTTCTCCAGTTACGCGCCGAGCGTATTGCGCGCGCAACACGTCCTTTTCTTGCCCGCGGTAATCGCGTTCGTCGCTGCCAACGCTGTCTTTTGCCAGAGAAATTATGTCTCTGTTCGACAATTACTCCAGCGGAAGCTAAAAGTCGCTTTTGTTTGCTGATGTTCGACACCGAGCCAATGAAGCCCAGTAACACCGGGCGTCTGATTGCCGATATCTTGCCAAATACCGTCGCGTTTCAATGGTCCCGTACCGAACCCTCGCAGGATTTGCTGGCTCTGGTACAAAACCCGGATTATCAGCCAATGGTGGTCTTTCCCGCCTCGTATGCTGATGAGCAACGGGAAGTGATTTTTACACCACCTGCTGGTAAGCCACCGCTGTTTATCATGCTCGATGGTACCTGGCCGGAAGCTCGCAAGATGTTTCGTAAAAGTCCGTATCTGGATAATCTTCCCGTCATTTCCGTCGATCTTTCCCGGCTTTCTGCCTATCGCCTGCGTGAAGCCCAGGCTGAAGGCCAATACTGCACTGCCGAAGTTGCCATCGCACTGTTAGATATGGCCGGCGATACCGGAGCGGCGGCAGGTCTAGGCGAGTATTTCACCCGCTTTAAAACACGCTATCTGGCAGGAAAAACGCAACATCTGGGTAGCATCACAGCAGAACAGTTAGAAAGCGTTTAAAATCATTCGGTCACTTCTGCGGGAGACCGATATGAGTCAGCGAGGACTGGAAGCACTACTGCGACCAAAATCGATTGCGGTAATTGGCGCATCGATGAAACCCAATCGCGCAGGTTACCTGATGATGCGTAACCTGCTGGCGGGGGGATTTAACGGGCCGGTACTCCCGGTGACGCCTGCCTGGAAAGCGGTGTTGGGTGTGTTGGCCTGGCCGGATATTGCCAGCCTGCCCTTTACACCCGATCTTGCGGTTTTATGTACCAATGCCAGCCGCAATCTTACTCTTCTGGAAGAGCTCGGCGAGAAAGGCTGTAAAACCTGCATTATTCTTTCCGCCCCGGCATCGCAACACGAAGATCTCCGCGCCTGCGCCCTGCGCCATAACATGCGTCTGCTGGGGCCAAACAGTCTGGGATTACTGGCCCCCTGGCAAGGCCTGAATGCCAGCTTTTCGCCTGTACCGATTAAACGCGGCAAACTGGCGTTTATTTCGCAGTCTGCCGCCGTCTCCAATACCATCCTCGACTGGGCACAACAGCGGGAAATGGGCTTTTCCTACTTTATTGCTCTCGGCGACAGTCTGGATATCGACGTTGATGAATTGCTCGATTATCTGGCGCGCGACAGCAAAACTAGTGCAATCCTGCTCTACCTCGAACAATTAAGTGATGCGCGACGTTTTGTTTCGGCTGCACGTAGCGCCTCACGTAATAAACCGATTCTGGTGATTAAAAGCGGACGTAGCCCGGCGGCGCAACGACTACTGAACACCACGGCAGGAATGGATCCTGCTTGGGATGCAGCTATTCAGCGCGCCGGTTTGTTGCGAGTGCAGGATACCCACGAGCTGTTTTCGGCAGTCGAAACCCTTAGCCATATGCGCCCGCTACGTGGAGAGCGGCTGATGATTATCAGCAACGGTGCAGCACCTGCCGCACTGGCGCTGGATGCCTTATGGTCACGCAATGGCAAGCTGGCTACGCTCAGTGAAGAAACCTGCCAGAAATTGCGCGATGCACTGCCAGAACATGTGGCAATCTCTAACCCGCTCGATCTTCGTGATGACGCCAGTAGTGAGCATTATATTAAAACGCTGGATATTCTGCTCCACAGTCAGGATTTTGATGCGCTGATGGTTATTCATTCGCCCAGCGCCGCTGCCCCCGCAACAGAAAGCGCACATGCATTAATTGAAGCGGTAAAGCATCATCCCCGCAGCAAGTATGTTTCTCTGCTGACGAACTGGTGCGGCGAGCACTCCTCGCAAGAGGCACGACGTTTATTCAGCGAAGCCGGGCTGCCGACCTACCGCACCCCGGAAGGAACCATCACCGCTTTTATGCATATGGTGGAGTACCGGCGTAATCAGAAGCAACTACGCGAAACGCCGGCGTTGCCCAGCAATCTGACCTCTAATACCGCAGAAGCGCATCTTCTGTTGCAACAGGCCATTGTCGAAGGGGCAACGTCGCTCGATACCCATGAAGTTCAGCCTATCCTGCAAGCGTACGGCATGAACACACTTCCCACCTGGATTGCCACTGACAGCACCGAGGCTGTGCATATTGCCGAACAGATTGGTTATCCGGTGGCACTAAAATTACGCTCGCCGGATATTCCACATAAATCAGAAGTTCAGGGCGTCATGCTCTACTTGCGTACAGCCAATGAAGTCCAGCAAGCCGCAAATGCTATTTTCGATCGCGTAAAAATGGCCTGGCCGCAGGCGCGGATCCACGGCCTGTTGGTGCAAAGTATGGCTAACCGTGCTGGCGCTCAGGAGTTGCGGGTTGTGGTTGAGCACGATCCGGTTTTCGGGCCGTTGATCATGCTGGGCGAAGGCGGTGTGGAGTGGCGTCCTGAAGATCAAGCCGTCGTCGCGTTACCACCGCTGAACATGAACCTGGCCCGCTATCTGGTTATTCAGGGGATCAAAAGTAAAAAGATTCGTGCGCGCAGTGCGCTACGCCCATTGGATGTTGCAGGCTTGAGCCAGCTTCTGGTACAGGTTTCCAACTTGATTGTCGATTGTCCGGAAATTCAACGTCTGGATATTCATCCTTTGCTGGCTTCTGGCAGTGAATTTACCGCGCTGGATGTCACGCTGGATATCGCGCCGTTTGAAGGCGATAACGAGAGCCGGCTGGCAGTGCGCCCTTATCCACATCAGCTGGAAGAGTGGGTAGAATTGAAAAACGGTGAACGCTGCTTGTTCCGCCCGATTTTGCCAGAAGATGAGCCACAACTTCAGCAGTTCATTTCGCGAGTCACCAAAGAAGATCTTTATTACCGCTACTTTAGCGAGATCAACGAATTTACCCATGAAGATTTAGCCAACATGACGCAGATCGACTACGATCGGGAAATGGCATTTGTAGCGGTACGACGTATTGATCAAACGGAAGAGATCCTCGGCGTCACGCGTGCGATCTCCGACCCTGATAACATCGATGCCGAATTTGCCGTGCTGGTTCGCTCGGATCTCAAAGGGTTAGGCTTAGGTCGACGCTTAATGGAAAAGTTGATTACCTATACGCGAGATCACGGACTGCAACGTCTGAATGGTATTACGATGCCAAACAATCGTGGCATGGTGGCGCTGGCCCGCAAGCTCGGGTTTAACGTTGATATCCAGCTCGAAGAGGGGATCGTTGGGCTTACGCTAAATCTTGCCCAGCGCGAGGAATCATGAGTAAGGTACTGGAAATGTTGACCACTTAATCGGGACTGGTGTTATTATTGCCCGCTTATGTCGTCTGCATTGCACAGAGGACCCTTCAATGAACAGAGAAGAAATGCACTGTGATGTTGTCAAAATTTAAGCGTAATAAACATCAACAACACCTTGCCCAACTACCCAAGATTTCTCAATCAGTTGATGATGTCGATTTCTTTTACGCTCCCGCCGACTTCCGGGAGACGCTGCTGGAAAAAATAGCCAGCGCGAAGCAGCGCATTTGCATTGTCGCCCTGTATCTCGAACAGGATGACGGTGGCAAAGGCATTCTGAACGCGTTGTATGAGGCTAAACGGCAGCGTCCGGAACTGGATGTGCGGGTGCTGGTCGACTGGCATCGTGCACAACGTGGACGCATTGGCGCTGCGGCATCTAACACTAACGCTGACTGGTACTGCCGCATGGCGCAGGAAAATCCGGGCGTAGATGTTCCAGTTTATGGCGTTCCAATCAATACCCGTGAGGCCCTTGGTGTTCTGCACTTTAAAGGCTTTATCATCGACGATAGCGTTCTTTATAGCGGTGCCAGCTTGAACGATGTTTATCTGCATCAGCACGATAAATACCGCTACGACCGTTATCATCTGATTCGTAACCGCAAGATGTCAGACATTATGTTCGAATGGGTTACACAGAATATAATGAATGGTCGCGGCGTTAATCGTTTGGATGATGTTAATCGCCCAAAAAGCCCGGAAATCAAGAATGACATTCGTCTGTTCCGCCAGGAGCTGCGTGATGCCGCTTATCATTTCCAGGGTGATGCTGATAACGATCAGCTTTCTGTTACGCCATTGGTGGGCCTGGGGAAATCGAGTCTGTTGAACAAGACCATTTTCCATCTTATGCCTTGTGCCGAGCAGAAACTAACCATTTGCACACCATATTTCAACCTGCCAGCAATCCTTGTGCGTAATATCATCCAGTTACTGCGCGAAGGGAAAAAGGTCGAAATTATTGTTGGCGATAAAACTGCGAATGACTTCTACATTCCGGAAGATGAGCCTTTCAAGATAATTGGCGCACTACCTTATCTCTATGAGATCAATCTGCGTCGTTTCCTGAGCCGTTTGCAGTATTACGTCAACACTGACCAGTTAGTGGTTCGGTTATGGAAAGATGACGACAACACCTATCACCTGAAAGGGATGTGGGTTGATGATAAGTGGATGTTGCTCACCGGCAATAACCTGAACCCACGCGCCTGGCGTCTGGATCTGGAAAACGCCATTTTGATTCACGATCCGCAACTGGAGCTTGCGCCACAGCGAGAGAAAGAACTGGAGCTGATCCGCGAGCATACCACCATCGTTAAGCACTATCGCGATCTGCAAAGTATTGCCGATTATCCGGTGAAGGTTCGTAAACTCATTCGCCGTTTGCGCCGTATCCGCATCGACCGATTAATTAGCCGCATCCTGTAATCACAACCCCGTCCTGTACGGGGTTTGTTTTTGGAGGCCACGTTTTGCGTATTCTTTTTGTCTGTTCGCTATTGTTACTTTCTGGATGCAGCCATATGGCTAACGATAGCTGGAGCGGGCAGGATAAAGCTCAACACTTTATCGCCTCGGCGATGCTTTCCGCTGCCGGAAATGAATATTCACAGCATCAGGGGATGAGTCGCGATCGCAGTGCCACTTTCGGGCTGATGTTCTCTGTTGGGCTGGGCGCGTCAAAAGAACTTTGGGATAGCCGCCCCGAGGGGAGCGGCTGGAGCTGGAAAGATTTTACCTGGGATGTCGCCGGTGCAACTACTGGCTATACCGTCTGGCAACTGGCGCATCACTAAAGACGCATCCCTTTTCCTTTACGGTGCAATGTTAGTGAAACCAGAAACGCCACCACGGCCATCAAGGTCACATACCAGAAGAAGGCTGTTTCCATTCCTATTGATTTCAGTGACAACGCTACGTACTCCGCCGAACCACCAAATATAGCATTGGCGACCGCATATGACAGACCAACGCCTAATGCGCGAACCTGTGCCGGGAACATCTCAGCCTTCAGTATTCCACTGATTGAAGTATAAAAACTCACTATCAGCAGGGCGCACATCACTAGACCAAAAGCGGCATAAGGCGAAGAAACGTTCTGCAATGCTGAGAGAATAGGAACGGTAAAAATGGTTGCCAGAGAACCGAAACATAACATTGAGGTACGACGACCAATCTTATCCGACAGCGCGCCAATAAGTGGTTGAATAAGCATGAATACAAACAATGCGGCAGTCATAATGCCACTCGCCACGTTGGCATGCATTCCCGCAGTATTTACCAGATACTTCTGCATATAAGTGGTGAAGGTATAGAAACAAAGGGAGCCTGCAGCGGTAAAACCGAGAACCATGATGAATGCACGGCGATTGCGCCATAATCCTTTTAGAGAACCAGCTTCTTTTAAAGCGCGTGTTTCTTGTTGTGAAGTTTCATCTAACTGACGACGTAACCACAACGCCACAACAGCTAACACAGCTCCTAACGCGAAAGGAATACGCCATCCCCACTCTCTGAGTGCAGCGTCTTCCATGGTGTGCTGTAAAACCACGACAACCAGTAGAGCTAGCAGTTGCCCGCCGATCAACGTCACATACTGAAATGATGCGTAAAAACCTTTGCGCCCTTCAACGGCAACTTCACTCATATAGGTGGCGCTGGTGCCATATTCTCCGCCAACGGATAATCCCTGGAATAAACGAGCAAGAAGCAATAATGCCGGAGCCCAGGTACCGATTGTTTCGTAGCCTGGCAAACAGGCGATAACCAGTGAGCCGAAACACATCATACACACCGATAACAGCATCGATTTTTTGCGACCATGTTTATCGGCTATCCGGCCAAATAGCCAACCGCCTATTGGGCGCATCAGAAATCCCGCAGCAAAAACACCTGCTGTTTGCAGTAGTTGAGTCGTCGTGTTCCCGGAAGGGAAGAAGATGTGGGCGAAGTAGAGTGAACAGAACGAGTAGACATAGAAATCGAACCACTCGACCAAATTACCTGAAGAGGCCCCCACAATTGCCCAGATGCGGCGACGAGTATCACTACTTGTCAGTTTGCTGTCTGCCGTTACAGTACTTTCAGCCATGCCATTATGTCTCCTGCCGTAATCCGATGCTTTTGTCGGTCGCTGTTGTTTATTTTTTTGGTAAAGAAAATGTTATACATTTGTTGCGCATCATTATGCAACCTTAACCATGAATTTAGTTAGCAGGAAAATGGTTATTAAGGAGCTTAAGGATAGATTTCTGGTAAGGAGGAAGTATTTAAGTGGGCAATTTGGGGAAGCCGTATTCGCTGTTGAATCTGGCTTATGTGGGAGCGTAGGACGGATAAGATGCAGCCAGCGTCGCATCCGGCATTTTTTCCGCACCAGCGCAAAAAGGCCATCCTGACGGATGGCCTTCTGCTTAATTTGATGCCTGGCAGTTCCCTACTCTCGCATGGGGAGACCCCACACTACCATCGGCGCTACGGCGTTTCACTTCTGAGTTCGGCATGGGGTCAGGTGGGACCACCGCGCTAAGGCCGCCAGGCAAATTCCTGTGCTCTGTCCTGTGTCTTTTGTGCTGATACTGCGTTGGCTGCATTCGCGAAAATCAGTCACATACTTCAGTATGCTCCTTCCTTCGCTTCATTTGCCGCCTTGTCTCAGCGCAAAATCCTTCGGACTCTGGATCCAAGCTGAAATTCTCTCAATCCGCCAAAACACCTTCGGCGTTGTAAGGTTAAGCCTCACGGTTCATTAGTACCGGTTAGCTCAACGCATCGCTGCGCTTACACACCCGGCCTATCAACGTCGTCGTCTTCAACGTTCCTTCAGGACCCTTAAAGGGTCAGGGAGAACTCATCTCGGGGCAAGTTTCGTGCTTAGATGCTTTCAGCACTTATCTCTTCCGCATTTAGCTACCGGGCAGTGCCATTGGCATGACAACCCGAACACCAGTGATGCGTCCACTCCGGTCCTCTCGTACTAGGAGCAGCCCCCCTCAGTTCTCCAGCGCCCACGGCAGATAGGGACCGAACTGTCTCACGACGTTCTAAACCCAGCTCGCGTACCACTTTAAATGGCGAACAGCCATACCCTTGGGACCTACTTCAGCCCCAGGATGTGATGAGCCGACATCGAGGTGCCAAACACCGCCGTCGATATGAACTCTTGGGCGGTATCAGCCTGTTATCCCCGGAGTACCTTTTATCCGTTGAGCGATGGCCCTTCCATTCAGAACCACCGGATCACTATGACCTGCTTTCGCACCTGCTCGCGCCGTCACGCTCGCAGTCAAGCTGGCTTATGCCATTGCACTAACCTCCTGATGTCCGACCAGGATTAGCCAACCTTCGTGCTCCTCCGTTACTCTTTAGGAGGAGACCGCCCCAGTCAAACTACCCACCAGACACTGTCCGCAACCCCGATAAGGGGCCAACGTTAGAACATCAAACATTAAAGGGTGGTATTTCAAGGTCGGCTCCATGCAGACTGGCGTCCACACTTCAAAGCCTCCCACCTATCCTACACATCAAGGCTCAATGTTCAGTGTCAAGCTATAGTAAAGGTTCACGGGGTCTTTCCGTCTTGCCGCGGGTACACTGCATCTTCACAGCGAGTTCAATTTCACTGAGTCTCGGGTGGAGACAGCCTGGCCATCATTACGCCATTCGTGCAGGTCGGAACTTACCCGACAAGGAATTTCGCTACCTTAGGACCGTTATAGTTACGGCCGCCGTTTACCGGGGCTTCGATCAAGAGCTTCGCGTTACCGCTAACCCCATCAATTAACCTTCCGGCACCGGGCAGGCGTCACACCGTATACGTCCACTTTCGTGTTTGCACAGTGCTGTGTTTTTAATAAACAGTTGCAGCCAGCTGGTATCTTCGACTGATTTCAGCTCCACGAGCAAGTCGCTTCACCTACATATCAGCGTGCCTTCTCCCGAAGTTACGGCACCATTTTGCCTAGTTCCTTCACCCGAGTTCTCTCAAGCGCCTTGGTATTCTCTACCTGACCACCTGTGTCGGTTTGGGGTACGATTTGATGTTACCTGATGCTTAGAGGCTTTTCCTGGAAGCAGGGCATTTGTTGCTTCAGCACCGTAGTGCCTCGTCATCACGCCTCAGCCTTGATTTTCCGGATTTGCCTGGAAAACCAGCCTACACGCTTAAACCGGGACAACCGTCGCCCGGCCAACATAGCCTTCTCCGTCCCCCCTTCGCAGTAACACCAAGTACAGGAATATTAACCTGTTTCCCATCGACTACGCCTTTCGGCCTCGCCTTAGGGGTCGACTCACCCTGCCCCGATTAACGTTGGACAGGAACCCTTGGTCTTCCGGCGAGCGGGCTTTTCACCCGCTTTATCGTTACTTATGTCAGCATTCGCACTTCTGATACCTCCAGCATACCTCACAGTACACCTTCGCAGGCTTACAGAACGCTCCCCTACCCAACAACGCATAAGCGTCGCTGCCGCAGCTTCGGTGCATGGTTTAGCCCCGTTACATCTTCCGCGCAGGCCGACTCGACCAGTGAGCTATTACGCTTTCTTTAAATGATGGCTGCTTCTAAGCCAACATCCTGGCTGTCTGGGCCTTCCCACATCGTTTCCCACTTAACCATGACTTTGGGACCTTAGCTGGCGGTCTGGGTTGTTTCCCTCTTCACGACGGACGTTAGCACCCGCCGTGTGTCTCCCGTGATAACATTCTCCGGTATTCGCAGTTTGCATCGGGTTGGTAAGTCGGGATGACCCCCTTGCCGAAACAGTGCTCTACCCCCGGAGATGAATTCACGAGGCGCTACCTAAATAGCTTTCGGGGAGAACCAGCTATCTCCCGGTTTGATTGGCCTTTCACCCCCAGCCACAAGTCATCCGCTAATTTTTCAACATTAGTCGGTTCGGTCCTCCAGTTAGTGTTACCCAACCTTCAACCTGCCCATGGCTAGATCACCGGGTTTCGGGTCTATACCCTGCAACTTAACGCCCAGTTAAGACTCGGTTTCCCTTCGGCTCCCCTATTCGGTTAACCTTGCTACAGAATATAAGTCGCTGACCCATTATACAAAAGGTACGCAGTCACCCCATAAAGAGGCTCCCACTGCTTGTACGTACACGGTTTCAGGTTCTTTTTCACTCCCCTCGCCGGGGTTCTTTTCGCCTTTCCCTCACGGTACTGGTTCACTATCGGTCAGTCAGGAGTATTTAGCCTTGGAGGATGGTCCCCCCATATTCAGACAGGATACCACGTGTCCCGCCCTACTCATCGAGCTCACAGTATGTGCATTTTTGTGTACGGGGCTGTCACCCTGTATCGCGCGCCTTTCCAGACGCTTCCACTAACACACACACTGATTCAGGCTCTGGGCTGCTCCCCGTTCGCTCGCCGCTACTGGGGGAATCTCGGTTGATTTCTTTTCCTCGGGGTACTTAGATGTTTCAGTTCCCCCGGTTCGCCTCATTAACCTATGGATTCAGTTAATGATAGTGTGACGAATCACACTGGGTTTCCCCATTCGGAAATCGCCGGTTATAACGGTTCATATCACCTTACCGACGCTTATCGCAGATTAGCACGTCCTTCATCGCCTCTGACTGCCAGGGCATCCACCGTGTACGCTTAGTCGCTTAACCTCACAACCCGAAGATGTTTC
>NZ_VNXE01000006.1:0-565 GCF_009820115.1 Escherichia sp. HH41S | reverse complement strand
CTTTTCGCATCTTACGTCTTAACCCTGCCTTGAATACCTTATCATTCGTCAAAATATTAATAGCGATGTGCCGTATCCCTGAAAATAATTCTGCGGCGTTTCCTCTTCGTATTTTGCAGTCGTCTTCATTCATTACCACGTCCAGACGCCAGTGCAGCTTATTCTCCACGTGCCAGTGGTTTCGGATTGCTGTGGCGAACTTCTCTGCGGTTAAATCAGCAGAACTGATATAATATCTGACCGTCATTTCTGGCTCTTTCTTTTGTTCTGCTATTATTGACCGAAAGGAGACTGCCACGCATAATTTCTTCAGACCTTTCCATTCAAACGTGAAATCAATAAGTTCATCAGGGACATCGCAAACAATGTGAAGACGGATTTCTTCTCTGCCGTGACTCTTTTCACTCATTGCGTAACTGTCATGCTCTGGATTATTTAATTCTTTCAGCGGAAATTTTTCCTCGAAGGCTTTATTTAGCCGCCCCTGGTTTCCTTTTACAGCGAATAAATAATCACCTCCCTGTTTTTGTATCTTCTCTGCAATATCTTTCTGGCAACCCATCGC
>NZ_VNXE01000017.1:0-607 GCF_009820115.1 Escherichia sp. HH41S | reverse complement strand
CGTTCGGCAACTGCCACTGACTGGTACCAAACCAGTGCGAAGCCATGTTTTTCTTTCCGGTGGCTTCCGCTATCTGTTTTGACGTTATTCCCAGTGATTCACGCGCATCACGAAAGTAAGAAATCAGCGGGGCCATGACGTGCTGTTTTAGCTCGCGCCCCTTTGCCGCATAGCCGTCATTTTTGGGCTGGTATGGCCCCTGATAATGTTCTGCAAACAGAATGCGTTCTGTTGCCGGAAAATACGCCCGCAGGCTTTCCTTGTTGCACCCGTTCCAGCGCCCGGACGGCTTCGCCCAGATAATATGGTTCAGTACATTAAAGCGTCCACGCATCATGATTTCGATATCAGATGCCAGGCGATGACCACAGAACAGGTAAAGACTTCCGGTGGGCTTCAGTACCCGCCAGAACTGCGCCAGACACTGGTCCAGCCATTTCAGATAATCATCGTCGCCCTTCCACTGGTTATCCCAGCTCTCGGGCTTTACTTTAAAGTATGGCGGGTCTGTGACTATCAGATCGACAGAGTTTTCCGGTAAGGTCTGGATAAATTCCAGGCAATCAGCGTTGATTAACTCACAACTGGATATTTTTACAGTATTAGC
>NZ_VNXE01000027.1:0-647 GCF_009820115.1 Escherichia sp. HH41S | reverse complement strand
AGTTCATCAGCCAGTCCGGCATCAATGGCCTCCTGACCGCTGTACACTGCAGCCTCGGTATCCAGCACAGCCTGCACGGACAGGCCGGTATATGCCGACACCTTCTGTGCAAACATCCGGCGGGTTGCATCCATCCGGGACTGCAGTGTTTCCCGGACATCATCCGGTAGATGGCTGTAGGGGTTGCCATCCACCTTATGGCTGCCGCTGTAAATCAGCGTGATTTCCACGCCCTGTTTCTCCAGCGCAGCACCGTAATTACTGTGAGCCATCATGACGCCGATGGAGCCTGTCCGGGCGGTCTGCGTGACCAGACGTCGGGAGGCGGCGCTGGCAAGCAACTGACCTGCACTGCAGTTCATGTCGTTGGCCAGCGCCCATACCGGCTTTATGTCACGCATACGGGCGATGATGTCAGCGCAGTCAAATGCCCCTGCCACCATCCCGCCTGGCGTATCCATATCGAGCAGAATGCCGTCCACCATCGGGTCGCTGGTAGCCTGTTGCAGACGGGCGATAATGCCGTTGTAACCGGTCATCCCCGAATACGGCTGCAGCGCTCGCGTCCGACTGACCAGCGTGCCGGACACCGGCAGCACGGCGATGCCGTTCATGACCTGATAACTGCGGGCCTGTCGTGGTCCGTC
>NZ_VNXE01000093.1:0-202 GCF_009820115.1 Escherichia sp. HH41S | reverse complement strand
TCACTTGGTATTGGTTGTCCTGGCATTGTTATCTCCTTAAAAAATTGAGGCGACAACTATGCTGACACAGGGGGTTACTCACCGATCTCCTTCACGGTAATACGCAAACCCAGTTGGAGAGTAATGCACGGCTCAGTTCGACACCCTGTCGGGCAAAGATTTCACTCTGACGATACAGTGGCAGGTGTTCGCAGTATTTTCC
>NZ_VNXE01000043.1:0-206 GCF_009820115.1 Escherichia sp. HH41S | reverse complement strand
CGGGAGGATTCGAACCTCCGACCGCTCGGTTCGTAGCCGAGTACTCTATCCAGCTGAGCTACGGATGCATCGGGAAATTTATTTTACTGCTGATATTGATATCGCTACTAAAGCCATATCAAGTAAGAGATGGTGCATCCGGGAGGATTCGAACCTCCGACCGCTCGGTTCGTAGCCGAGTACTCTATCCAGCTGAGCTACGGATG
>NZ_VNXE01000082.1:0-207 GCF_009820115.1 Escherichia sp. HH41S | reverse complement strand
TACCTGAATCCAGAAAAAGAGGCTGCATAACGTAATTTTATTACAAAAGGCGACAACTACCTTGAAAAACGCCGTTATTACCCGATCTCGATGGAAGTTATTGAGTGATCTCCTTCTATGAAAATACGCAGGGTTGACGCGTGCTGCCAGTTAATGACGCCGCTGAATGATGCCCTGTACCGTTATGTGATGAATACCCGCAAGCTT
>NZ_VNXE01000012.1:0-215 GCF_009820115.1 Escherichia sp. HH41S | reverse complement strand
AGCGCCCTGAAAGTGATCCGCACAGAACGGGTAAAAAAAGCCTGTACAAAATGTGACTGCATCGTTGAAGCACCGGCGCCGTCCCGCCCGATAGAGCGTGGTATCGCGGGCCCCGGATTACTTGCCCGCGTGTTAACGGGAAAATACTGCGAACACCTGCCACTGTATCGTCAGAGTGAAATCTTTGCCCGACAGGGTGTCGAACTGAGCCGTGC
>NZ_VNXE01000080.1:0-225 GCF_009820115.1 Escherichia sp. HH41S | reverse complement strand
GTGGCGTCCCCTAGGGGATTCGAACCCCTGTTACCGCCGTGAAAGGGCGGTGTCCTGGGCCTCTAGACGAAGGGGACGTATCAGTCTGCTTCGCAAGACGCCTTGCTTTTCACTTTCTATCAGACAATCTGTGTGAGCACTGCAAAGAACAGTTCTTTAAGGTAAGGAGGTGATCCAACCGCAGGTTCCCCTACGGTTACCTTGTTACGACTTCACCCCAGTCAT
>NZ_VNXE01000087.1:0-225 GCF_009820115.1 Escherichia sp. HH41S | reverse complement strand
GTCCCCTTCGTCTAGAGGCCCAGGACACCGCCCTTTCACGGCGGTAACAGGGGTTCGAATCCCCTAGGGGACGCCACTTGCTGGTTTGTGAGTGAAAGTCACCGACCTTGATATCGTTAAAGATGACTTACGAGTCATGTTTAAGATATTTGCTCTTTAAAAATCTGGATCAAGCTGAAAATTGAAACACTGAACAACGAAAGTTGTTCGTGAGTCTCTCAAATT
>NZ_VNXE01000049.1:0-671 GCF_009820115.1 Escherichia sp. HH41S | reverse complement strand
TGTCCGAATAGAAATACCGATACACCTACAAGCCTGACTTTTCCGGGCGCCGTTGATAACGGCCTCGTGGATAAGAGAAATAATTTTACGCCGCTCCAGGAGAGGGGTCAGTCTTCCTCGCTGTTGTCCCAGAGGGCATTGAACTTTTCCCTTAATATAAGCAGGGCCGCTGCTTCCGCCAGAGCTTTATCTTTGCGCTTAAGCTCTTTCTCCAGTTCTCGTAACTTATTTTTTGCGTCACGCAATGCCCTGTCTGTTCGGATATTTTCCGTCAATTTCTTTTCATGCGCCTGAATTGAGATAGCCCGCCATTCTTTAACCTGTTCAACAAACAATCCCATGCGTCGGCAATAATCAGCTAGTTCCATTTCTGACAGCGTAGCCGTCTCAAGAACAACTGAGAATCGACGCTCCGGTGTCCAGTCTTCAACATCAACGGAGGTAATCTTTTCATTTTCAGGTAAAAGTCCTTGCTCCACTAACTCACATCTCCATTTTGATACAACTGAGGCACTGATCTTCAGCTTACGGGCTATCTGACGATGTGACCAGCAGTATGGTGGTAAAAGCCATATCAGTCCTTTCTCTTTGAGTTCACTTGGTATTGGTTGTCCTGGCATTGTTATCTCCTTAAAAAATTGAGGCGACAACTATGCTGACACAGGGGGTTA